>JAUWOX010000019.1 GCA_030611905.1 bacterium | reverse complement strand
GATTCTCTAAAGATATTGGCATTGACCTCGGTACTGCCAATACTTTAGTTTATGTTCGCGACAAAGGAATTGTTATCAATGAGCCATCAGTTGTAGCTATTAATAAAAAGACTGATCAAATTTTGGCCATAGGAAACGAAGCAAAAAAAATGGTTGGAAAAACCCCAACCCATATTGTTGCTACGCGTCCACTAGTCGATGGCGTTGTTTCTGATTTTGAAGTAACCGAGCAAATGCTTCGTTATTTTGTCGAAAAAGTTCATCAAGAAGGATTCACGATTTTTCCCCGTCCAAGAGTAGTTGTTGGTATTCCGTCAGGAGTAACAGAAGTAGAAAAAAGAGCAGTCGAAGACGCTACTATTAGCGCAGGCGCCCGCCAAGCATTTTTAATTGAGGAGCCAATGGCCGCCGCAATCGGTGCCCGTCTTCCTGTACAAGATGCATCAGGCAATATGGTTGTAGATATTGGTGGCGGCACCACAGAAGTAGCAGTTATTTCTTTAGGCGGAGTCGTTGCTTCAAAATCATTGCGAGTCGCCGGAGACGAGATGAATCAAAATATCATTGAATATGCCAGATCGGAATTTAATTTACTCCTTGGCGAAAAAACCGCTGAAGATATAAAGATTGCTATTGGTTCTGCTTATAAATTGGAAGAACCAATGGAAACAACCATGCGCGGGAGAGATTTAGTTACCGGCCTGCCAAAAGAAGTCATTATCAATGACGAACAAACAAGAGAAGCGCTTTCTCGTTCGGTTAGAATTATTATTAACAGTATAAAAACAACCATTGAAGAGACTCCCCCGGAATTAGTAGCTGACATAATGAAAAGAGGTATTATTTTAGCAGGCGGCGGTTCTTTGCTCAGAGGCTTTAGTAGATTAGTTGCCGAACAAACACTGATGCCTGTTCATATAACTGACGATCCACTCACGTGCGTTGTTCGCGGATGCGGTATTGTTCTAGAAGATATTGATGCTCTTAAAGAGGTCTTGACTGATACTCAGTATGAAAAACCACCCCGTCTATTTTAAAATTATAACCAAATGAAACAATTTGGCCCCGGATCAAATTCACCAACAACCATTTTTATAATAAGCATTTCCATTGTGATCCTGCTTATTATTTTGCATATTTTTGGTATTTTGGGGCCGGTTGAAGGCGCTGTAGTCAGAGTTTTTTCTCCCTTTCAGAAATATTTCTATGCAACTGGGAGCAAATTTTCTGGTTCATTAAGATTCTTTTCATCAATAAAAAATTTAAAAAAAGAAAATAAAGAACTTTACGATAAGGTGAGCAGCTTAACATTTGAAAACTCAAAATTAGAAAGACTAGAAAAGGAAAATCAGCAGCTCCGTGATCAGCTAGGACTTATCAAGAAAGAAGAATTTAACCTTGTTGCTGCTAATATTATTGGTCAGGACCCCAATAATCTCATTCAATTTATAAATATTGACAAGGGCAGCAATAATAAAATTGAAGAGAATCAGCCAGTTATTATTGCCAATAATTTTCTAATTGGAAAAATTACTGAAGTTACCCCAACTTCGTCCAAAATCATTTTAATTACTGATTCTTATAGTAAAATAAATGCACAGATACAGGAAGCAGAGGCCAACGGAATTGTTAAGGGCGAGCATGGCCTGGGATTGATGATGGAAATGATTCCCCAAGATAAAATAATTAAAAGAAACGATAAAGTTATAACCTCTGGAATCAGTAGTGATTTCCCGATTGGTTTATATATCGGTGAAGTAGAGGAGGTCAATACAGCTGATAATGAATTATTTCAAAAGGCTAGAATAAAATCATCAGTTGACTTTAAAGGCCTAAGAGTAGTTTTTATTATTATCGATTAATTATGAAATTTTTTATATCAATAGTTATTTTGATAGCACTCATTTTCTTGCAGGTATCTTTGTTGCCGCATTTTGAAATTCTACATACTATTCCGAGCCTAATTTTCATTATAGCCATCGCCTGGTGCATTGCCGGAAATTTTAAAGAAGCAATCTTCTGGGGAGTGGCTGGAGGAATTATTCTCGATCTATTTTCGCCTTTTTATTTTGGCACTATTGCCTTAGCAAATTTAGGAATTATTATGATCGTATATTTCATAATGCCAAATTTTATTAATAATGATGACAAATTTTCAATAGTCGCTGTCGGAGTAATCGCAACATTCATTTATAATTTTTTGTTAATCTTTTTAATTTTGATATCAAGATTGGCCAGATTGTCAGCTATGATCCAGCCACTCAATTTTCAATTCATACTCTCTGTTTTTATTCAGGCAGTTTTAAATACAATAATCTTATTGCTGATCTACAATTTCATAAAATCAATTCAGTCTATCAAAGTTTATTATGAACAAAGGAGACAAATTAAAGCTTAGCAATGAAAGATCCTTTTGAAATACCAGATACAATCAATTTTGATGCTAGATCATCAAATCAAAATTCTGGAAACAACTGGGAAGTTGATCCATCTTTTGATTCAAAAAGTTCTCGGCCGGATATTAAAAAACCATTTCACAAACATCAAAAAATAAGATGGCTCTATTTAATAATACTCTTAGTATTTGTAGTATTATCTGGAAGAACCTTTTTTTTACAAATGGTACAGGGGTCTTCACTGAAGGAAGCTGCCGAAGAAAATAGATTTAGAATTCACGTAACTCGTGCGCCCAGAGGAGTAATTTATGATGCAAAAAAAAGATTATTAGTAAAAAATATTCCCAGCTTTGATGCCGTCTTAATTCCGGCCGATCTTCCCAGGGAAGAAGAAAAGAAGGATGAAATATTGGATGAAATAAAAAATATTTTAAAATTAAGCGATCAAGAATACCATGAAGTTATTCAGCAAATTGATTTTACTTCATATGAGACCACTTTACTAAAAGAAAATATTGAAAGAAATCAAGCCTTAATAATAAATTCAAAAGAGAGTTTTTTGCAGGGGATACAAATAGAAGAAAACCCAATTAGAGAATATCAAGATGCGAAATCTTTTTCACATATATTGGGTTACATTGGAAAAATCACCCGGGAAGAGCTTGAAGAAAAAAAGAGTATTTCAAAAAACTATTTATTAAACGATTATATAGGGAAACAAGGATTAGAATTATCTAGAGAAGAAACTATTAAGGGAATAAATGGAAAACAGCAGGTCGAGATTGATTCCTCGGGTCGAATTAAAAAGATAGTCAAAAAAGAAGATCCGCAGCCTGGCAACGATCTAGTTTTAGGTATAAACAAGGATTTTCAATTGCAAGTTGAAAAATCATTGACAGAAGGTGCTAAAGCTGCAAAATCAAAAAAGGCTGCAGCTGTCGCTCTTGATCCTCGAACAGGAGAAATTTTGGCGCTTGTTAGCATACCGAGTTATGATAATAATTTATTTGCTAAGGGCATTAAAGAAAAGGATTATAGGGAAATTGCCAATGACGAAAATAATCCCCTGTTAAATCGTGTCATTAGCGGAGTTTATCCTCCAGCCTCAACTATAAAGCCCGTAGTGGCTTCCGCAGCTCTAACAGAGGGACTTATCGATGAAAATACCACTGTGGTCGATAAAGGAGAAATTATTGTTCCTAATAAATACAACCCAGACATAATTTATAAATTTGTTGGCTGGGATCTGCAAGGTCTTGGTCCAATGAATATTTACGATGCTATCGCTAAATCATCTGATATATATTTCTATTATGTCGGCGGCGGCTTTGAAGATTTCCCAGGCCTGGAAGAAAGAAGACTCGAAGAATATTATAAAAAATTTGGTCTCGGTGCAAAAACAAACATAGACCTTCCTCACGAAGCAGAAGGTTTAATTCCGACACCAGAATGGAAAGAAAAGAATAAGAATGAAGCTTGGTATCTAGGCGACACTTACCACATGGCCATTGGACAAGGAGACGTTTTAACCACCCCGCTTCAAGTAGCCTCTTGGACATCAACGATTGCTAATGGCGGAACATTTTACAGCCCTCGATTGGTTAAAAAGACAATTAATAATAAAGAAAATATTATTAAAGAATTAGAGCCGCAGGTTATTAAGGAAAATTTCATTCCCAAGGGACACATTGAAACAGTCAGGCGGGCCATGAGAGAAACAGTTCTAACCGGTTCTGGCAAATCATTAAATAACTTATCTACTGAAATTGCTGGAAAAACAGGAACGGCTGAACAGGGAGGAAGCGATAAAAACCATGCATGGTTCACTGCTTTCGCTCCATACGATGATCCAGAAATAGTTTTAACCGTTTTAGTTGAAGAAGGCGGAGGAGGAGATTCAACGGCAGTCCCAATAGCTAAAGAAATTTTAGAATGGTATTTTAATAATAAATAATGAATGTCGAATTCTGTAATAGCAATTAGATATTTGACATTCAGAATTCTTAATTCTTAATTTATGACAATTATAGATGGCCGTAAATCGACCAAGAAAATTCTATCTAGCCTAAAAAGAAAAATAACCATCCTTAAAAAACAAGGTAGGCGATTTAAACTCGCTGTTGTTTTAGTAGGCAATGATCAAGCATCATTAAGTTTCATCAAACAAAAAGAAAAATCATGCTTAAGGATTGGCATTGATTTTGAATTATTTCATTTTCAGTCAGATATAAAAACGGACGACCTATGCAAAAAATTAAAAATTATCCAAGAAGACACAACGGTATCAGCCTTAATCGTTCAATTGCCGCTACCAGAACACATTAACGCTCGTCAAGTTCTAGAGAATATTAACCCTAAATTAGATGTCGATTGTCTGACATCTTTCAATTTAGGAAAACTTACTGCCGGTATTTACAATATATTACCTCCAACCCCCGCAGCTATTATATATTTAATTAAAGAATATAAAATAAATATTAAATCCAAACACATTGTTATTGTTGGAAAAGGAGAGCTTGTTGGCAAGCCACTTAGCATACTTCTTACGCAGGATCAAAATACTTTAACGGTCTGCAATAAACATACAAAAAATCTAGAATCTTATACCAAGCAAGCAGACCTTATAATTTCAGCAGTTGGTAAAAAAGATTTAATAACCGGATCAATGGTCAAAAAAGATGTAATAATCATCGATGCAGGCGTAAATTTTAGAGGCAAAAAAATATTCGGTGATGTTGATTTTACTAGCGTTTCAAAGAAAGCTAAATTTATAACTCCAACGCCCGGGGGGGTTGGGCCTGTTACCGTCGCCAAGCTTCTAGAAAATATATTATCTATAGATTCCAAATAAGATTAGCTTTTCATTTAACATCATATTTGTAATCTGGGATTCTATGTGTGGATAACTAGTAGTTGACAAAAAAAAACAAATAGTTTAAAATTTCAAGCATTGTATCGTATATAGTCATACTAAATTGATTCAAATACAATTTTATTCATGTAATTTTTTAACAAACAAATGCCACCAACTTTTATTAGCAAACAAGGATTAGAAAAATTAAAAGAAGAGCTAGATTATTTAAAAAAAACCAAACGAAAAGAAATTGCTGAAAGATTAAAAAGAGCATTAGAGCAGGGGGATCTGTCAGAAAATGCCGAATACCAAGACGCCAAGGATCAACAGGCCTGGACCGAAGGCCGCATTGCTGAATTAAAAAATAAAATCAGAAGCGCCCAAATCATTAAAAAAGAAAAAAACGGAACAATTACAGTAGGATCGCAAATTAAGATAAAAAATGGAGGAAGAGAAATTGAATATACTATCGTTGGCTCGCAAGAAGCAGATCCTCTAGAAGGAAGAATATCCAATGAATCTCCTATAGGTAAAGCATTTCTCGGCCATAAACAAGGCGAAAAGATTAATGTTCAAACGCCAGAGGGGGAAATACAGTATAAAATACTAGCAATTAGTTAACTGTTATTAGTAATTAGGTATCAGTTGAAATCTCAAATAAACGGTTATTATCGTTAGCCTTATCTGCTCTGCGCGCCAGCAGGCAAGCGTTCAAAAATAGCTCTAACCAGCTGTTTTTTGACAGAAAACTTTTCTAGCCAAAATCATAAATATTTGGTATATTAGTAATAGGAAGCAGTAAACAGGAGATAGCTAATAGTTGGAAAATAACTGTTTGCTATTTTATATTTATTATTTACTAAAACAATGCAACAAGACTTGCGTAACGTTCGTGTAAAAAAATTAAAAGAAATTCAGCAAACTGGTATTAATCCATACCCCGCCAAAGCCGAAAGAACTAATACCTGCCAAGAAGCTACCAAGAATTTTGATCAGCTGCAAAATAAAGTAGTAATACTTTGCGGCCGTATTTTTTTGCTTCGTCCTCATGGTCAGGCTACTTTTATGCAGATTGGTGATGAATCCGGAAAAATCCAAATTTATTTTCGTGAGAATGATTTAGGAAAAGAAAAATATAAATTTCTTAAAAAACTAGATTTAGGCGACTTTATTCAAGTGACTGGCAATTTATTTTTAACCACTACTAAAGAAAAAACCTTAAAAATAACTGCTTATAAACTTCTCACCAAGGCCCTTTTATCGCCGCCAGAAAAATTTCACGGCCTTAAAAATAAAGAAGAAAGATATCGCAAAAGATATTTAGATTTAATGACTCATCCCGAAGTTCGTAAATTATTCAGGAAAAGAACAAAATTTATAGATTCTGTTCGTGATTTTATGAAAAATGCTGATTTTCTGGAAGTTGAAACACCTGTTTTAGAGCATATCCCTGGCGGCGCTGATGCCACTCCCTTTATAACTCATCACAATGCTTTAGATATTGATCTTTATCTTCGAATTTCCCTAGAGCTACATTTAAAACGACTTATTGTTGGCGGTTATGAAAAAGTATTTGAAATAGGCACAGTTTTCCGTAATGAAGGAGTCTCGCCCCAGCATTTACAAGAATTTACTATGATGGAATTCTATTGGGCCTATGCAGATTGGGAAGATCTGATTGGCTTTATCGAAAATTTCTATACCAAAATAATTGAGGACACTTTTGGTACTTTGAAAATAAGATATAGAGAGAATATTCTGGATTTTACTCCTCCTTGGAAGCAATATGACTATTGCGAACTGGTCAAGGAGAAAACCGGCATTGATTTGAATAAAATAAACAACCAAGATGAACTTCTTGCTGAAATAAAAAAGAAAAATCTTGAAGTCGAGGAGGTAATTGGCTTTGGTCGTTTAATTGACAGTTTGTATAAAAAATATGTCCGTCCTTCATTGATTCAGCCTTGCCTTCTAATTAATCATCCTTTAGCAATTTCTCCTCTTTCTAAACGAAAACAAGATAATCCTAAAAAAGTTCAGCGTGTTCAGGTATTATTAGTGGGATCAGAGGTGGGGAATGGTTTTTCAGAATTGAATGACCCCTTGGATCAAAAAGAAAGGTTTGAAGAGCAGTCAAGACTTCGTCAAGCAGGAGACGAAGAAGCACAAATGATGGACAAAGATTTTATCGAAGCTTTGGAATATGGCATGCCGCCTACAGCCGGTTTTGGCGTGGGTATTGATCGCCTCTTTGCCATCTTATCGAATGTCGAAAATATCCGCGATGTTATTTTCTTCCCATTAATGCGGCCAGAACACGAAGCTCCTGAGAGACTAAAAGAAAGCGAAAGTGTTGAAAATATTAAAAACCTAAAAATTAATTTAGACCGCAAAGAAGCATTAGAAATCCTAAAATCAAATATTAAAACAGAAAACCTAATTAAACACAGCTTAGCCAGCGAGGCAATCATGGCCGTTCTAGCCAAAAAATTAAAAAAGCCAGAACAGGCCTGGGCTTTAACTGGTCTAATTCATGATTTAGATTTTGATTATACAAAAAACAAACCAGACAAACACGGCACCATGACTGCAGAAATTTTATCAGAATACGATCTTCCGCAGGATATTTTAGAAGCAGTCAAGGCGCATAATTATGAACATTCTGGCATTAGCCGCAAAACTGATTTAGATTTTGCCCTAACTGCCTCTGAACAACTTAGCGGTTTAATCGTCGGCTGCGCCTTGGTTCAGCCAGATAAAAAATTAGCTTCAGTAGAGCCCGCTTCTGTTATGAAAAAATTCAAAGACAGATCTTTTACCGCTCAAATCAGAAGAGAAGACATTAAAGATATTGAAAAATTAGCTTTAAGTTTGGAAGATTTTATTGAATTAGCCTTAAAGGCTATGCAGGGGATTAGTAAAGATCTAGGACTATGAAAAAAATAATGGTTTTCGGTACATTTGATATTTTGCATCCCGGCCATCTTAATTTTTTTAAACAAGCCAAGAAATTAGGAGATTATTTAATAGTCATAATTGGTCGCGATAAAACTGTCCAAAAAATAAAAGGACGTTCGCCCCAGAATAAAGAAGGAGAACGATTGATCAAAGTTGAACAGCAAAAAGTTGTTGACAGAGCCTTGCTTGGTAATTTAAATAATCCTTACAAGATAATAAAACAAGAAAAACCAGATACTATAGCGCTAGGTTATGATCAAAATTCTTTTTCAAAAAATTTGAATGCAAAAATAAAAGAATTTGATTTAGAGACTAAAATTGTTAGATTAAAACCTTACAAATCTAATATTTATAAATCATCTTTGTTGAAATAATGTTTTTTAATATCCACACAACTTGTAATAATTCCCAAGAAGCTGAAAAAATCGGCCAAGCCTTAGTCAGACAAAAACTTGTGGCTTGTGTTAACATTATCCCAAAAGTGAAATCAATTTATTGGTGGGACAAAAAGATTGTTAATGACCAAGAATCTTTTCTTATGGCCAAAACTAAAAAAGAAAAAATTAATCAAGTTATTAAACTCATTACTAAACTACACAGCTATAAACTTCCTGGAATTTCAGTTTTTAAAATCGATAAATTAAATCCAGGTATTTCAACCTGGATAAATCAATCTTTAAATAAAAAATAACAAAAAGAACATGAAAACAAAAATTTTTCTGGTCGCCCTTGCTCTTGCTTTGCTCATCCCAGCCTCAGCTGCTCTTGCTTTTGAGCTCAAGCAAAGCGATGGAGCAGTCAATGTGTCCAGCGATCAAACAATCGACGACAATTTAATTGCTACTGGAGCTAGCGTTGTCATTGATGGAACAGTTAACGGCAATGTCTACACAGCTGCTCAAACAGTTACTGTTAATGGAACCATTAATGGTGATTTATTTGCCGGCGCGCAATCAGTCAATATTGCCGGCAAAGTAAACGGCCATCTTTTTGCTGGAGCTTCGGATGTTACAGTTACCGGTGAAATCAAAGATGATCTTTATGTTGGAGCTGGAACAATGAACATTAATAATACCAAAAGCAGAAATGCCGTACTTGCCGGTGGCATGGTGCAAACTAACGATCAAGCCGGATTTAGCAAAGATCTTTTCGTCTTTGCGGGCAGTGCAACCATCAATGGTGAAGTTGGCCAAGACTTAAAAGTCGGTGCTGGTGAGATCTCCGTTAATAATAAAATTGGTCGTAATGCTAAATTAGAATCCAGCGATAGTGTCACTTTAGGATCAAATGCTATTGTAGATGGCAATCTTGATTATACTGCTGCCCAAGAAGTCAGCAAAGAAGATGGCGCACAAGTAAAAGGAGAGACCGTTTATACCCCGGTAGAAAAAGCTCAAAAAGACACTAAAGACAAAGGAAAAGATGACAAAAAGCCAGCTATTCCTTTTCTTCCATTTGCCTTCTTTGGCATAATAATAAAGATAATTGGCTTTATTGGATTGTTGGTAATTGCCATTCTAACCGCTGCAATTTGTAAAAACTATACAAAAATCTTTATTGAAAAACTTCAGACTAAAACATGGCCGGCTCTAGGGTGGGGATTCCTAACATTAGTTGCTACGCCAATTGTCATCTTGATTCTTCTCGTAATTATTATCGGAATTCCTATTGGATTACTGTTAATTCCAATGTATGTCATTCTTCTATATTTTGCTAAAGTATTTGCTAGTATTTGCACTGGGTTTGTAATAATTAAAGCTCTTGGTAAAAAAGAACCTCATCTAATCTGGTCAGCAGTTTTGGGCGTCATCGTTATCAGCATTCTCCTAGCTATTCCATTTTTAGGCGGATTAGTTAAGCTAGTAGTTCTAGCCTTTGGAATCGGCGGGATTATACTAGCTCTGAAAGAATATAGCAAGTCTACAGTAAAAGATAAATAAATTAGTTTAGCTGGGGTCCGAATTGATTCGGGCCTTAGCTGTAATATTTACATATGTCAGAAAAATTGGAGATTTTTGATTTAGAAGAATCGCCGCTTGGTATTATGGAAAGAAACAAATACTATTCTGAAATAAAGAAAGAATTTGCAAAAACAGGAAAAATCACCAGACAAATAAAAACCATAAGATTGCTTCTGCTAAACTCTGAAGGACGCATTTATCTTCAAAAAAGGAGCAAGCTGAAAAACCAAAACCCTGGACTATATGATAAAACAGTTGGCGGACATGTTATGGCAGGTAATACATTTAACATAGCAGCAATACGAGAATGCGCCGAAGAGCTTGGATTTCCAGCTGCCATAGTATCAGAAAAAGAGTTTGACAGAGCAATCAAATCTGATTTAGATATAGTTGGAATATTCAAAAAGATTGATTATATCAATAATTTCGTATCTGTCAGAGTTGATAAGCAAGGCAAGAAATTATATCAGCCGCAGATGGCACAAATGTATTTTGGATACTATAACGGCGCAATCAAATTTAAAGATGGAGAAAGTTCTGGCATTGAAGTTTATTCTCCTGAAGATCTAAAAGATGAAACTAAAAAAAGTCCAGATAGATTTACAGAAGATATAAAATTTATGATAAAAAAATATTATAAAATATTAAAACCTGTAAAAACATAAATATGCTAGACATAAATTTAATTCGAAAAGACAAAGATTTAGTAATGAAATCTGTTAAAGACCGTGGCATGAAATTCAATATTGATGAACTTCTTGACACTGATAATAAAAAGAGAAAATTGCAATCTAAAGCCGAAGAGCTTCGTGCCAAACAAAATAAAGCTTCAGATAAAATTGCTAAACTTTCTGATAAAGAAAAACAGAAAGCCATTTTGGACGCCAAAGGAACATCAGAACGCCTTAAGGATTTAGAATCTCAATTATCTCAAGTAAACAAAAAATATCAGGAGTTAATTAATGAATTGCCTAACATTCCGCTTTCAGATGTTCCTATCGGCAGAGATGACGCAGAGAATAAATTAATCAAAGAAGAGGGCCAACCAACGGAATTTGATTTCAAACCCCAAGATCATATGGCACTTGCCGAATCTCTAAATCTCATTGATATGAAACATGCCGCCAAAGTATCCGGAGCGCGTTTTGATTATTTGCTGAATCAAGTAGTTCTTCTAGAATTCGCCTTAGTGCGTTTTGCTATGGATGAATTGACCAAGCAGGGATTTACCCCTGTTATTCCACCAGTTATTGTCAATGAAAAAGCAATGTCAGCTATGGGATTTCTAAGTCAAGTCGAGGGCAGAGAAGTGTATAAAATCCTAGATCCCGATGATCCTAAAAAATTCAAATATCTTATCGGTACCGCTGAGCAGTCTATTGGCCCAATGTATATGGACGAGGTTTTAACAGAAAAAGAATTGCCTAAAAGATACGCTGGGTTTTCAACCTGCTTTCGCCGCGAATCAGGTTCTTACGGCAAAGACACGCATGGTATTATTCGCGTTCATCAATTTGATAAAGTAGAAATGTTTAGTTTTTGTAAGCCAGATCAAGACAAAAAGGAATTTGAGCTATTGCTCTCTACTTTTGAAAAAATTATTCAAGCTCTAAAAATTCCCTATCGTTTAGTTAATGTCTGTACCGGAGATCTAGGTTTTTCCAAGGCCAAAACAGTAGATCTTGAAGCCTGGATTCCTTCACAAAAAAAATACCGTGAGCTTGGCTCTTGTTCAACCTGTACTGATTTTCAAGCCAGGCGCCTAAAGACTAAATATCGAGACGCAAAAAGCAATAAAAATGAATTTGTTCACACGCTTAATAGTACTGCTGTTGCCATGCCGAGAACTCTAGTTGCCATTATGGAAAATTATCAACAGAAAAACGGTTCGATCAAAGTACCAGAAGTTTTATGGGGATATTGTGGAATAAAAGAAATAAAGAAAGAATCATGAATAAGGAATCATGCCACCCCGCAGGGCGGTCACCCCAAGGGGTGAAATTATGGATAACTCATAAGTCTTAATTAATAGTTCATGGTTTATTTATAATGGGAATAAGAAAACATTTTGAAAAAAAACCAGGCGAAGATCTTAAGATGCAGGATTTGATCTTGGAAAAATAAGAAGTATGGCCAGAACTTAAATTTTATACGGAAAAGGAAATCACGGAATCAGAATGGCAGGGAATGAG
>JAUWOX010000068.1 GCA_030611905.1 bacterium | reverse complement strand
AAATGGAAAAAACTTATCATCTGTCGCTTCGCCACTGGTTGTAAATTGTCTAACTTTTTTTCTTTTCCCCTCGCCAGCGGGAGCTAAAATTAAATATTTGTTATTAGTCCGATTAGCAACTTCAAAAGTATCAACAACATTTCCATCTCTATCAATAGCTGTTCCATATATCTTGCTCGCCGTCACCTGCCAATACACAAAATGAAAAACACCCTCCCCTTTGGCTGTCCACCAATTTTGAGTAACAATATTATACAAAGGAGCGCCTCCACCACCAGTTATCACATAAGTCGTGCCGATATCATTATTAATTGCATTCTGATAAATCGGATAAGTTCTCTCATAGATATGACTATGTCCATTCACAGCCGTACTAACTCCATACTGTTCAAACAAAGGCACCCAATTATTTCTTGCATTCATATCAGATCCATAATTAGCTGAACCATAAACAGGCTTATGGAAAAAAACAATTATTTCCTTATTAGCGCTCCTAACTTGTTCTAAATCACTTACCAACCAATTATATTGATCCGACCCAACGACCAAATCTGTTTCAGTACTCAAACTAACAAAATGAAAATTTTGGTAATCAAAAGAATAATACTGCATCGAATTCACAAATGGAAAAACATTAAAATAATTTTCTGGCGGTAAGTCATGATTTCCAATAGCTGGATAATAATTCTGGCCCACGCCCGGCTTTAATTCTCGTGTCCGCAAAGGTTCACTTATATTCAAAAACTCATTCCATTGCGTAGTGGAACTACCAGTTGTAACCAAATCACCAGAATGCAAAATGAAATCTGGATCAACCACGCCAATTTGTTCAACAATTTGTCGATGAGTGCCATAACCTGTTCTGCTATCACCGTAAGCTACAAAATCAAAAAGATAATCAGCAGATCTATTCTGCACCTGCGCAAAAACAAATCCACACGGCAAAAGCAAAAATACCAACAATAAAAATTTAATTTTTCTCATTCTAATTTTTTTCATTTTGTTTTATTAATATTCTAATTTATTAATATTCTAATTTCTTAATTTCTCAACCAACTTATCACTGACTTCAGTAACATCCCCAGCCCCCATTGTAATCACTACATCCCCCGACTTAACATTCCCCTCCAACCACTCAACAGCCTCATCCAACCCCCCGACATAAACTGCCTTCTCCCCAATCCTCTCCGTCAACTGTTCACTAGTAACTGGTAACTGGTAGCTAATAACTGGTTCCCGTCCAGCCACATGATACAAATCCGTCATCACAACCTTATCCGCATCATCAAAACTCTCCACAAAATCATCAAACAAAGCATTAAATCTATCAATATGGTGCGGCTGAAAAACACAAACTATATTTTTATCAGGATACTTTTCTTTAACCGCTTTCAAAGTCGCCTTCACTTCAGTTGGATGATGCGCATAATCATCTATTATTATAACATTATTTATCTCACCTTTAAACTCAAATCTACGCCATGATCCTTGATAATTTTCCAAACTTTCTTTGATAATCTCATTGTCAATTTTCAAAATCTTGCCCACTTGCTCCGCAGCCAAAGCATCATATAAATAATGCTTACCTGGAAGTTTTAATTTTAGATCTAAATCATTTTTTAATCTCTCTGGATGATCAACAGTATGTTTAGCTCGACTAACGAATTTTTCAAATGCTTCTTCAACATCGGCTAAATCCTTATAACAATCCGGATGATCAAATTCAATATTTAAAACTACCGCAATTGTTGGATAATAGTTCAAAAACGCTCGACGATACTCATCTGCTTCAATGACCCAATACTTGCTCTTGCCAACTCTAGCATTGCCATTAAACTCTTTAATATTAGAACCAACAATAACAGTCGGATCCAAACCAGCTTTTTCCAACATCAATCCAATCATTGCTGTTGTTGTTGTTTTTCCATGTGTCCCAGCCACAGCTATTAAATATTTATCACGAGTCAATTCTCCAACAACCTGCGGATAACTCATTGTCTTAATTTCCAACTCTTTTGCCCTAACTAACTCTGGATTATCTTCTTGAACCGCCACCGTATGAATTACTAAATCAACATCCTCTGATAAATTCCCCACCTCAT
Source organism: bacterium (assembly GCA_030611905.1). Classification (GTDB taxonomy): domain Bacteria; phylum Patescibacteriota; class JABMPQ01; order JABMPQ01; family JAQVVF01; genus JAUWOX01. Next base: position 3,809 of record JAUWOX010000068.1, on the reverse strand, counting down.
GCTTCCCAACAAAAATATTGGCTCCTAACTTTTCTAAATCTTTTGTCACCACGCTTTCAGCTAAATCAGATCCATAAACCTGCTTTCCTTGTTTCAAAAAAATCCGCGCCAAAGCAGACACACCAATCCCGCCAATACCGATAAAATAAACTTTTTTAATTTTATTAAAATTCATTGACATTTCTCCAAAATAGAATATATTTAATTAAACTCTCTAAATACAAACACCAGCCGAGGAGGGCAAAATGAGACAAGTAACACTCACGCTCACTCTTGATCTAGATCTACAACAACTCCAAAAACTAGAAGCATTTCTAAACTCACAAAAAAATCTACTCGAACATCCATTGGCACCAACACTCGGATTCGCTGATCTGAAAAAATCTGTCTCAACAGATACACTAGTCAAAGATGCTATAGAAGGACTGCCATTCCAAGAACAACTACTCTTTACCACTTCGATCCAAGTATTACCCAATCCAGACAATGAATCCAAAATTGATCAAAAAAAACTACTTATGCTCCTTAACGCCCTCGACGTCCTTGCACCTTCTCAATAAGCCTATCAAAAGGCTTTTTTTATTTCCCAAATTTTAAAATCTCTTCAGCCAAAATCTTACCAACATCCGCCTTTGCCAACCCCAAAGCCCTCATCCCCATCTCCTCCAAATCACCCCCATCAATCTTTTCTAATAATTTCTCCCCAGTCGATCCATCCTCATTCAAAACAACACTAGCCCCAACATTCTCAAAAACTTCAGCAGTTAATTTTTGATGATCACCAACCGCATATGGATAAGGAATCAAAATTGACGGCCGACCCAAACTAGCAATTTCAGCCAAACTATTTGCCCCTGCCCGCGAAACAACTAAATCCGCACACACCATTACATCTCCCATCTCCTGCGCATCTAAAAATTTAAATGAATGATAGTCCGTTAATCCATCAGTTCGTAAGTTCTTTCGTTCTTCAGTTCGTAAGTCACCAGTCAAATGAACAACTTGCCACTTTTTCAACAACTCCGGCAAAATCTCACTTACCAATTCATTCACCCGCTTCGCTCCTTGACTCCCACCCATTGCCAACAAAACCGGCTTATCATATTCCAAACCAAATTTTACATAACCCCTCTTAGTGCTTCCATCTAAAATTTCAGACCTAACCGGATTTCCAGTCACTACACATTTATTTTCAAACCCCTTAAAATACTTTTTAGCCTGCTCAAAACCCAAAGCAACCTTGTCAGCATATTTAGCCATAAATAAATTTGCCCGACCCGGCCTAACATCAGACTCATGCAAAATTATCGGCACACCCAATTTATGACAAGCCAAAACAGTTGGCACGCTTACATATCCACCCTTACTAAATAATACATCTGGCTTAAATTCCCTAGCAATAACACGAGCTTGCCAAATACCAATCGGTGCTTTAAAAAAATCAATAACATTTTTAAAAGACAAATATCGTCTCATCTTCCCCGCTAAAACAGATTTAAACTTAATCCCAGCCTCTCTAGCCAATTTAGCTTCTGGACCTTTTTCTGTTCCAATAAACAAAAAATCAACGTCTTTTTTCAAACGCTTAATTTGCCTTACTACTGCCAAAATTGGCATCACATGCCCACCAGTGCCGCCACCAACCAATAATATTTTCATATACTAAATATACTATAAAACACAAGTTTTTACAAATTCACAATAAAGCTAATTTATTTACAACCCACAAAAAAAAGACGCATTATGCGCCTAGTAGAGATCAATCTTTAATCGGACGAACACCCAAAACAGAAGGTCCTGAAGGTAAAAGATGAATTCTGTCAGTAACACTCAATTCATATAAGCCATGTCCCTTTTTTAAACAAACAACTACAGCGCCGCTCCGACCCCAGGCGAATTCGTGTCCTAAAGCTAAAAACTTACAAGGAAATCCACGTTGTTTCAATACTAGATCACGATACTGGGCAGCAAATACCAAGAATTGCCTTGCTGTCAAATTTGACAAACCCAACTTTCTAAAAACCCAGGATATATGGCTCCAACTCACATTCCGACCAAAATTAATCACTGCCACCTCAAATTTTCCACAATCCCCATCTTCTAATTTAAAAGCTTTTTCAATAGGTACTCGTTCGACTCCAAAAGAATTTCTCACTAAATCTATCTTATCAAATCTACAAACATCAAACATTTGCCGTAATGTAAGACCTCCCTTGACCTCAATTGGATGAAATTCTATCCTTACTTTATCATTAGCAATTAATTCCGCAATCTCCAGTGCTAAAATCGAATTTGGAATTAAAAGCCTTCTCAAATTCTTATCATTGCCATCTCTTAAAACTACCGCATCAGCCATGGCTTTAAAAATCTCAAAAGCAACACCAATTCCTTTCAATATCTCACTTCTTTCCCCAATACCTCCCTCCGAACTCTTTTTCTCATCAACTAACAAGCTAGCAATCCGCCCAGGAAGCTCTGAACCCTCAGTAAGAATCTGTCTCAAGTCTTGATCGTTTCCACCAGCAACAAGTACTGCCTTCATAATTCTCTTCAACAACTCAAAGCCTATCCCTAGATTTCCCAAAAATCTTCCCTTTGGTCGTGCCACGATTTCCTCCAGCTGGCCTACCTCTTATTAACGCCCCTTGCGTCAACCTAAGGCCTGACCAAAATCACCGATATAAAATGAACATACTTCATTATATTAATTACAATGCACTTGTCAACTCAAATAAAAAATTACGGCTTGTTTAAGCAAAAAAGGCTTACTCAAGCCAAAATAAAATTGGCTTAAATAAGCCAAAAACAAACATTAAACGGCTACTATCGTCGATAATAGCCGTTTTTGATTCCTAGGTTTTCACCGTCGATTGCTTCGATATATTCAACATAATGCCAGTTGCGGCTAAAGTCGTTAAAATCGCCGACCCACCATATGAAACAAATGGCAAAGGAATACCAGTCAAAGGAATCAAGCCAATCATAGCGCCAATATTAATAAAGGCCTGAAAAATAATCCAAGAAGTAATACCAGCCGCTATTAATTTTCCATACATATCCGGCGCATTTTTAGCAATCCTATAGCCCAGATAAGCAAATAAAATAAATAATAATAATAAAAATACTACTCTCACAAATCCCATCTCTTCAGCAATCACTGCAAAAATAGAGTCACCCGTTGCCTCTGGCAGATAATTGTGCTTTTGAACACTTTTACCCAAACCCCGACCAAATAATCCACCAGAACCTACTGCCAACAATGATTGATTAATCTGATAACCAATTCCCTGCGGATCAAGCTCCGGATTTAAAAACACAGTAAATCTCGACATTCTATAAGGCGCAATCTTTATCAAAGCCAGCAATAAACCAACCCCACCAGCACACAAGACCGCCAAATGAGTCAAACGACCCCCAGCCACAAAATAAACTACGATAGCCATCAAGATAATTACCGACATCGTTCCTATATCAGGCTGCATTACTATCAAAACACCAACCACTGCCAAAATCAACATAAAAGGAACAAAACTAAATTTCCAATCTCTAATTCCCTTTATTCTCTTTTCAATCCAAGTAACTAAATACAACAAAAAAGTTAACTTGGCAATTTCAGTCGGTTGAACAGAAACAGATCCCAGCATTATCCAACGCTTGGCCCCACCATACTCAAAACCCAAACCCGGAATAAAAACCAACAACAACAAAACCAGAGTTGCAATAAGCATTAGCGGCGCCCATTTTTTCCACTTATGATAATCAAATCTAGCTGTAATCCACATCAATATCAACCCAGCCAAAACTCCAAA
>JAUWOX010000103.1 GCA_030611905.1 bacterium | reverse complement strand
AACCAGGAGTACAAGAAACATCGTATTGCCATTGATCAGGAATCCATCGATCTCCGACATAACTGAAATCGCGAAATTGTTGACTATTGGCAATTTCGCTTCCTCTGTAAGATGGGAGTCTTTCTTGAATTACTTCTTTCCAGCAGCTTCCACTACCGTGATAATCATTGCTGCTTATTCCTTGTACTCCTGGTTCTAAAAAATCTCTTGCTATTCGATATCTATCATTTCCCAACCAAATTATATCTGGAACAAACTGACGTGGCCAATGAAGCTCCTCTGTCGTACGCCATCCTCCTTGCCCATCACGATCAGCACGTAATACCTGTATTTGCGTATCATCACCTGATGCTGGAACATCTCCTAGAACTATATAAATAGTTCCATTGCTTGTAATTAGTGACTTAGCAACATTTGGCTCAAAAAGATTAGCATTATCTAAATACCTTCTTAGATCATCTTTTACTACTGACCAGTTAATATTATCCTCACTAATTGAAATAGAGCGTTCTTGTATTCTAATTAGTGCTGTCGTATGCATTTTTGCAAATGCTAATATTTTATTTCTAGGGTCTTTGTCAATTTTAATCTCTGCTTTATTTTTTGCAAAGTTGCCGACTTCAATATTTTCAGGGTCAAAATTATAATCTTCTGCTTTATCAAAACTCCAACCTATCCAATGATATTGAGCAATTGTGGGCTTTACTTCATAATTATAAAATCCTATTCCAGCAGCTGCCAGCATTAATCCTCCAAGAAAAGCGACGGCTATTATAGTTCTTGTTCTGGTCGATAGCTTGGTTTTTGCTTTTGTTTGCATAGAATTAAAATTATTTTTTATATCTCTGAAATTAATTGTTTTTCTTGTTCAACTATTTCTTTAATCTGGCTGGAATTTAAATTTTCAATAGCATTTTTTTTCTTTTCTAGAATTTCTAGTAATTTATCTAAAAGTTCTGGTTTTTCAGAAAATTTTTTTTCTAATTCTGCTTTGTTTTCTTGATTCATGGTTTGCCAGAGCTGCCAAAATGATTTTTTGGTAGCATCGGAGCATTTTTGATTTTGATTGACTGTTTGCTGAATGTTAATCATTTTTTTATGGTTGTCAAATCGAATTGATTAAAAAATAAGTTTATTTGTTTTTGGATGGTGTTTTTCTTAGGCCTTTTGGCTTTTGCCAGCCTTGCGGCTTCATTTCTGCTCCCATTCTGATTAGTTCGCCAAAATTACCATTACACATTAGATCTTTAACCTTTTGTTTGGTTTCAGGGGTTGATTTCTGCGCTGGTCCCCAGCCTTCAATTTGAGCAGGCCCTTGGAATAATGGTTCTTCTAGCATATCTTGTAAGTCCTCATGTGCTTGCTGCATACTTTTCTGGGGATCTTGTCCTTCTTCCGCTTGAGCGATATTACTACAGCCGAGAATTAAGGCGGCTATGGCTAATCTTTCGATGTTTAGTTTTTTTCTTTGAAAAAAATCGGTAAACATTTCAGTTTCTTGTCTGACAGTTTTATCACGCATTTCTTGTCTTAGTTCTTGCGCTATTTCTGGATTTGTTTCGTGTGACATTTTTTTATTTTAAATTATAAACTTCCTGGATAAAGAAGTATTTTGCTTAAGGTTGTCTCATCACAGGATATTTCAATATTCTTTAGTTTATCTTCAGGAGAATCTAGTATTGCTCTGAAATAAAATTGATTTAATGATCTGGGCCAAAAGTCACGAATATGTTCGTCTATTTCTTCAGCATTATTTGATTGTTCTAATTCTTGAGCATTGTACCATTTGTCTTCATTCCAATAATACCAGTTAAGATCATCCTTTGAGATCTGGAAACTTAAATCACCTTCTGAATTGGCGTAAAATCCGACAGCTGGATGCGGATAACAGCTATAAGCTATTGAAGACTTGTCAGAAATGGTTCCGAGATCTTGATCTTCTTTGAGCTGGACTGAGTTATTTATTATATCAATATCGTTCTCTATTATTTCTATTCTTTCTGAGTCAAAATTATAATTATCTGCACTTTCAAAATTCCAGATCCAACCAGAAAGATTCTTGGCTATGCTTGGTTCAATTTCAGTTTTTAGGAATCCAAATCCGGCTAGGGCAAACATGCCTAGGCCGGCTAAAATAACGCCGGTTAAAACTGCAACATTTGTTTTGGCTTTGGCCTTGGTTTTTGTCCGAGGCATAATTTTAAAAACTAAAGTGTATTATTTGATTGTTCTTTGCATGGCTTTTTTATACTCGTCGCTTAATGTTAGTTCATTTTCAATTTCATCAAAAGCGTCTAAATTACTCTTGCCGTCTTTTTTAAGTTCTTGAAATTGGCTAACATAATATTTTTGACCTTTTGGATCAGATGGGCGGCCAAGGACTGAAACATACAGAAAGGCAATGGCGGCTCCATCTCCTTCTCTTTTGTAAATATCTTCTCTTAGATTTACATATTCATCTGAATCTCGAAGATCAACTCTCATTGAAGCAGTGGATGGGAATTTTTTTGAATTTTCAAAACGGGTAAGGTCTTCAGACGATGTAATGCCTCGACTTAGAGTTTTAACATAGCTTAATTCTATATCGGCCTTTCTTCTGGCCGATTGCCCCTTGCCCCAGAATTGCATTAGATTTTCTCTAGGCTCTGGTGTGCCAAGCATTACATAAGTAACCATGCTGTTGAATGAAAGATTGCCGTCTTTTACTTCATTAACCCAATATCTCACGCCGAACTTGTCGAAACGATCATAAACATTATTTGCTTTTAAACGATCATGATATCGGTATAGTTTTATAACTGCCCTTGTGATGTCGTCCTTATCTTTTAAATTTTGCAGAATTTTGTAGAACTGCTTGTATCGTTGATCGCCGGCCATGCCTGTTCTTAAACCATAAGGACTTACTTTTGATGTTTTTGTCCAAAAAGCGTCTCCACCTTTTTCGAATTTTTTGAATTTGTTATTAACTTTTTTTTCCTGCTCTGATAAGCCAGAATTATTTTTGAAATTTAAAGGAGATGTTCCGTATTTTTTTAGATTATATGTGCCTCCATAGAGATTGTTTTTAACATATAAAACTTCGCCGCCACGATGCAGGCCGTTGAATCCAAATTTTTTGGATAATTTGTTATTTGAATCAACCTTGAATTTATAATTTTTACTATTATATTTTTCTTCGTCATTTTGCCATAGAGAATTAACTCCCAATTCATAAGCAACAGCATAATATTTATTTTTTTTGGTATCTCTATAGACTTTTAAGGTTTGATCTAAATTTTTACCTTTGGCGCCTAATTTTAGTTTTAATTTATTATTTTTAAAATCTTGTTTTAATTTTGTTCTGGTGTATTCATAATTTTTAACATTGTCTGCATTAGCGCTGAAGCGGACAATAGCCCGGCCAAGTCCACGATACTCTATGGTTGATTTTATGGCCAGCTTAGGTTGCTCCGTCTTAGTAATCTTTTCAATAGCTTGTTGTTTTATTTCTTCTTTAATTTCTTCGCTTGTCCCTGGATCAGTTTCTTCGATTATTTCACCAATTTTTTTACCTGGGTCGTCCGTACCTAACGGTTCACATTGATTCCCGCAAGTGGAATCGCCTTCGAAACAATTGGCTGCTCCTTCAAAAAATTGGCAAGCTTGTGGTATTCTATTTTCATATTCTTTGCAATCTCCATCAGCTTTATCACAATAATAAACTTTTGGTGCGTCGCAAGCTATTAGGCATTGATCCAGCACCCCGGCTCTCTCGTCTTGTGGCACTCCTAAAATATCATAGCATTTATCATCACCATATTCCTGCTGACAGTCTTCTAGGTTGTTAAAGCTAACAGTTGATTTACAGGTTTTTTCATCTGAATCACAATAATAATAAGTATTTAGTTCGGTTGGATCTCCAAATTTGCCCCCTTCAATCACAACATCGCCAGCTGCATCTAATGCTTCTCCAACTACACCCTCGGGAGGAGTGTCTGGAAGATTGGGGTCTTCTTCATATGCCTCTTTCGTTCCTTGTTCAGCATCGGCAACGATTGGGTTTTGTGTCTGGCAAATATCATCGCAAGCGACCTGATCTAGGTTTTCGGGGGCGCATCGGGCGCTAATCGGAAGATCGGGGTCAGCATTGCATTCAAAGGCATTTAAGTATTCTTTATCTGTTTCTTGGCATGGTTGGGGTTCTTCTGCGCGATCGCAATAAAGGAATTTCTTTTGCGCACTGCAATCGAATTCGACATCATAGCATGTTTCATTAGTTTCTACCGCGCAGGCAGTTGTGTCAGCTGCTTGAACTTGCTGTAATTCATTATTTTGATCGCAATAATAAAAAGTAGATTCAATTACTACCTCTTCTGTTTCTTCGGCTGATTCCTCTTCGGTAACTACTTCTTCTTCAACGGC
>JAUWOX010000014.1 GCA_030611905.1 bacterium | reverse complement strand
GTGTTACCGGTGTGGGGGGAAGATTGCGAAGAATAAGCTTGGGGGGCGTGGGACGTGTTATTGTCCGAAGTGTCAGAAATAGTTATAAAGCTTGTAAAGATTACAAGGCATAAAGAAAGATTGGCTTATTTAAGCTAATTTTAGTTTTAGGGCTTATTTCAGGTAAAATATTGTGATTTTAACGGCTATTATCGCCGATAGTAGCCGTTAATAGGTTATTATTGGTATAAATGACTAGGTGTCAAAACTTGAGAATTGGTTGACTATTTATTATTATTATATTATTATTTACAGAGATTTGTTTTTTGATTGATCAACCCTTGAAGAGAAAGGAGGGAGGCATGGGTAAGCGGTGGAATGATTTGTGGGAACAGGGTGGCATGAGGGCTTTATTGCCTCATTGTGTGAAAGGGAAGGCGGGAAGTTCTTTGCAAATAAATGTTGTGCAAGAGTATGGTTTTGTTGATGGAGGTGAAGGCGATCGGATAGTTGAAGATGATGCTGGTGAACTTTATCTATTACCCGCTGTGGTAAATTCTAGTGGTTCCAGATGTGTTCATGTTGGCGGGAAGATGATTTCGGTGAGCTTTAATGATGATGGTCAAGTGGAAAGAGCGGAAGTCGTGGTTCCAAAGCCTGGACCGCATGATAAAGCATACCTTCGTTATTATGGTCTAAGTTAAATTATATGTACTATACCCCACTTTTATTTATTTGAAGTTTGGGGTTTTTTATTTGATACAAAAATTATTTTGTGTTATTATCAAAATATGAAAGACATTAAAGATAAATTAGATAAGATTTTAGGGGACATTGCGAAAGTAATGGACCGTCTTTGATGTTGTTAGTAAAAAAAAGAAAATTGAACAATTAGATAAAGAAGTGGCCAGTTCTGATTTTTGGAAGGATCAGAAAAAGGCCAAGCAAGTGATGAGGGATTTGAATGGATTAAAGAATTTAGTTAATCTCTGGGAGGGGATGGATAGAGAGGCAAAAGATTTGGAAGAAATGATTGATTTGTTCGAAGGAGATGAAGATTTGAGACTAGAAATTAGAGAGAGATTCGATAAGTTGAACAAAGAATTTGAACAGCATGAGTTTGAAATTTTAATGTCTGGGAAATATGATTCTTCAAATGCAGTATTAGTGATTCATTCGGGCACTGGTGGAGTAGAGGCACAAGACTGGGCTGAAATGTTAATGAGGATGTATTTGAGATATTGTGAGAAAAGAGGATGGAAAACGAGGATTCTAGAAAAAACGATGGGTTCAGAGGCAGGAGTGAAGAGCGTTATGGTAGAAGTAGAAGGAAATTATGCTTATGGTTACTTGAAATCTGAAGCAGGAATTCATCGGTTGGTGCGGCAATCGCCGTTTGATGCTGATCATGCGCGGCATACTTCTTTTGCTCTGGTGGAGATTATTCCAGAGATTAGCGAGGAGATTGATATAGAAATTAATCCAAAAGATTTAAAAATAGATACCTATCGAGCTTCGGGTGCTGGTGGGCAGAGTGTTAATAAAACCAGTTCGGCAGTTAGGATTACTCATTTGCCAAGCAAGATTGTAGTGTCTTGTCAGAATGAAAGATCGCAAATGCAGAATAGAGAGACAGCAATGCGGATTTTAAAGGCGAGATTACATGAGAAAGAGTTAAAGAAGAAGAAGTCTGAAAAAGAAAAGATTCGTGGTGAACATATTGAGGCGAAATGGGGTAACCAGATTAGATCTTATGTTTTACATCCGTATAAAATGGTTAAAGATCATCGAACAGGGCATGAAGAAAAGGATGCCAATAGTGTTTTAGATGGAAGATTGGATAGATTTATAAGTGCGTATTTGAAATTTAAAATTAATAAATGATTTCTATAAAAAACACAAACAAGTCATATCATGAGGAGTTGGTTCTCAAAGATGTTAATCTTGAAATAAAAGATGGTGAGTTTGTGACTTTTGTGGGTAGATCTGGAGTCGGTAAGACAACTTTATTTAAGTTGTTAATTGGCGAGGAAAAACAGGATTCTGGGAAGATGATAGTTAATAGCTGGAATGTTGGGGAATTAGCTAGGAAGCAAGTCCCATATTATCGTAGAAGGCTGGGGGTTGTTTTTCAAGATTTTAAATTATTGAGCAAGAAAACGGTTTATGAAAATGTGGCATTCACTTTAGTGGTGTCAGGAGCTTCTAATAAAAAAATAAAAGAACTTGTTCCGCAAGCTATTGGGTTAGTTGGTTTGTCTGGGAAAGAAGAAAGGTTTCCAGAGGAACTGTCTGGAGGGGAACAGCAGAGATGTGCTATTGCTCGAGCTATTGTGCATCAGCCGAAAGTTCTGCTGGCTGATGAATTAACTGGTGATTTAGACGCGATTTATTCTTGGGAAATTATGGAGATTTTATTGAAGATTAATAAGTTAGGTAATACGGTTTTAATTGCTACGCATGATAGAGATATTGTTAATCGATTGAGAAAACGGGTGGTAACAATTGAAGATGGGAAGATTATTAGAGACCAGAAAGTGGGAAGGTATGTAATCTAGAATGAATAATCAATGACAAATGATTAAATTGATATTTGAGAATTTGTAATTAGGATTAGATTCATTATTCAGGTTTCGTTATTTAGAATTTAAGAAACATTATGCTGCGATCTCTTGGGAGAGTAATTAAATTTGGTTTTAAGAATTTCTGGCGAAATATTTGGCTATCGATGGCAACGACTTTGATAATGGTTTTAACTTTGTTTTCGATTAGTCTCTTGCTTGTTTTAAATTTATATGGAGATTTAATTATTAACGACGTTAAGAGCAAAATTGATGTGACGGTATTTTTTAAAGAAGATGTTGCTAAGGTGCAGATCGATGAAGTGAAGCTTTCTCTTGAATCAATGGGTGAGGTTAGAGATGTTAGATATATTTCCAAAGAAGATGCATTGAAGAGTTTTCAGGAGAAGCATGGTGATAATCCTCTGGTTTTGGCTTCAATAAAGGAATTGGAAGATAATCCTTTGCGGGAAACTTTGGTGATTAGGGCAGATAATCCGGAAGACTATGATCAAATTGCCAGTTTTTTGGATAATGGTAAATATAAACCGTCTATAGAGAAGTTTAATTTTGACGATAACAAGGAAATTATTAAACGGATTTCTTCAACTTTGAGTATTGTAAAAAAAATTGGGGTTGGGGTGAGTATAATATTTTGTGTGATTGTTTTAGTGGTTATATTTAATACGATTAGGATGACGATTTATACACAGAAAGATGAGATAAGTATTATGAGATTAGTAGGGGCAACTAATAGTTTTATTCAGATTCCATTTATTATTGAGGGTATGTTGTATGGAATTTTAGCTAGTGTTATTTCGACGATAATTATATATCCCTTGATTGTTTATTTTACTCCGATAGTTAATCAGTTTTTCGAAATAACCAATATTGATTCAGCAACTTTTGTTTCAGAGAATTTGTTGTTTATAATCGGAGCGCAGATGGTGTTGGGTGTGTTGCTGGGTGTGTTTTCTAGTTTGATTGCGATAAGGAAGTATTTGAGCGTATAGGGATTCTCTGATGTTTCTCGAATTTTGTTTTTCGAATCGAATTTCGAATGTTCTTTGTAAAAGAAGGGAGCGGAGGTGAAAGATGAAGACAGTGAAGCAGTCTTTTTGGGGTTTGGTTTTTTGGTTGTATTTTAATCGGGTTTTTTATGTTTCTGTATTTCTAGCGATTATTGCGGCAGCACCTGCAGTATATTTGTATGAAAATATGGGGGATATTGCATTGATACCGTCGTGTATAATTTTGTTGAGTATGTTGCCCTTGATGATACTTTGGCGGCGTCGTATAATAGAGCAAGGTTTTTTAAATGATTTACAAAAGAAGTTGGCTGAAAAGGCTGGTCTTGTTTTTTAATAATAGGAGAACAGAACATTAACTCTGTGGGATTGCAGAGTTTTTTTATGCTTGAAATTTTGAGATGGATATGTTAGGGTGGTTGTGCACTTTAGTGCGAGGGAATAGGAGGGAAGGATGGCAAAGAAAGCAGTACGCATTGAATCGCGGTATAGCGGGTCTGGCCAAAGGGGTCCGTTGTCTATAGAGGGTGATCCTGATCATATCCAGGTAGTACTTGCTAATGATGATGGAAGTAGAGAAGTGTTATTTACGGGTTCGGATTTTACTGAAGCAGGCTTTAGCAAAAAAATGCGTCCTATTAAAGGTTGATGCTCGCAAGATTGCGGGTTTTTTTTTGCTTGAAATTTTGTGTATATGTGGTAAAATATCAAGAGTGGGTTTAATATGGCGGATAAATAGGATTATAATTGGGGAGTAGCCCCACCTTCGCCCCTCGATTTCTCGGGGCTCCGGTGGGCAAGCAAGTGGTTAATAAATAGAAATTATTGGGGAGTAGCCAAGTGGTAAGGCTATGGATTCTGGTTCCATGATCGCAGGTTCGAATCCTGCCTCCCCAGAATTTTGGCGCTGGGTGATATTTTAAGTTCGTGTATCGTAAGATAAATAAAAAAGCAGAGCGTTGAAGCTCTGTTTTTGTATTTAATGACTTTATTAGTTAAATTAAAAGTTTTTTCTCTCTGGCCGCGGCTTTTTTGGAGTTTTAAAAGATCCTGGGGGAAGCATAGTTATTTTTAAACCTTGATCGGTCACTTTTACTTCATCTGCGGTCATGATTTTCATGTACTTAGCCTGTTGAGAAAAGCTTGACCAGTTGTTCACTTTCCAATATTTTTCTAATTCTTGTCTCATTTCCCACCAAGCCTGTTTGCTAATTCTAACATCGGCAAATTTGTTAGGTTGAAGGATTCTCAGGTGCATGGCTAGCCAAGCAAAGCCGCCCCATCGGTTATTTTCCCGACATTCTTCTAATTCCTGCTTCATTTTCTGCCAGTCTTGATCATTAATGTTTAATTCATCAAATTTATCAGGCTGAAGGATTTTCATGCTCGTGGCTAGATGAATAAAATCTGACCAAGCTGATTTTTTATAATCTTCTAATGCGTGTTTCATTTTCTGCCAGTCTTGATCATCAATGTCTAATTTATCAAATTTATCAGGCTGAATGATTTTTGCACACGAGGCAAAAAAAGCAAAGTTTCTCCAATCATCCTTCCTGTAGAATGGACCTCGTGGTTTATCTTCTAGACCAACTTTCCGAAATTTTTCTAACAGTTGTTTTATTTTTTGCCTTTCTTGATCATTAATGTTTAATTCATCTAATTTGTCAGGGCAGAGAATTTTTAAACAACTACCTATGTTGAGGAAGCCGTGCCATCGGTTATTTTCCCGATATTCTTCTAATTCCTGCTTCATTTTCTGCCAGTCTGATTCTGTGATTTCTGTTTCAGAATCAAATTTCAACTTTTCAGTCTCTTCTTGTTCCAAGCTCAAATCCGACAATTTCAAATCTCCTTCTCCTTTTTTTTCAAAGTGTTTTCTTATTCCCATTTTATTTCGCTTAATTCGTTTTAAGTATCCTTATTTAGAATTATAGCAGAAATTGGCATAAACGCATATAGTGAGTTAAGTGCGGGGGTATATTTTATTAGGTACTTATGATATGGTGGGGGGGGTATTAGGCAAGATTCGGAACAAAGCAATTTTGATTATCTCTGGTTTTAGTTCTAGTGTTTTTTATGAACCCTGGTATTAGATTGTCTAATGGTTTGTTTTTGTGCTTTGTTTTATTTATGACTCAGGCGGGTAAATAGGACGGCAGGTCCTGAATTTGTTAATTCTGGTTCGATTTTAGGTTTCGGAGAAAATTGATTAATAAAATGGAACATTATTCAAGAGAACGTCGTCGCAAATTAATTCGGTTAAAAGGATACGATTATTCTAATGATGGTTGTTATTTTATAACAATTTGTACTAAAGATCGAGAATGTTTATTTGGCGAGGTTAGAAATAAAAAAATGATTTTGAATAATGCCGGATTTGTTGCTAGAAAATGTTGGTTAGGAATTCCAAATCATTTCCCTAATATTATTTTGAATGAATTTATTACAATGCCAAATCATGTTCATGGAATTTTGGTGATTGATAATGCCGTAGGGGTTCAAAATTTTGAACCCCTACGGCGAAATAGATTTCAAAAAATCATTCCGCGATCGATTGGCTCGATAATTCGTGGATATAAAATTGGCGTGACCAAATGGTTTCGTCAAAATACCGATTGTTATGATGTTTGGCAAAGGTTATATTATGATCATATTATTCGTAATGAACGATCATTAGATTGTATTCGTGAATATATACGAAATAATCCAGGAAATTGGAAATCAGATAGAAATAATATTTTGAATAATAAATTTTATTCAGGAGGTATGAAATATCGTAAATAATAATAGAAATTTATGCCAAAATTAAAACATCATTTTTTTACAGGTGAGTATATGAATGTTTTTGATATGGATCAAATCTATATGACTAATTCTGCTCGGTATGAAAGTGGACTGAAGGATGTATGGGCAACTTTTGATTTGCTAGTGCGGGATATGCCAAAGAATAGAAATTTTTTAGTGTTTACTGGCTTAGAAGAAATGTGTTTGGGAATAAAAAACTGGAAGTTTACAGATGAACAGGTAGGTATTTTATTGAAATGGAAAGTGATTTCCAAGAAATTTGCAAAATATTTAAAGCAATTGAAATTTACTGGAGATGTTTATGCCATGCCAGAAGGATCATTGTTTTTTAATGGTGAGCCTGTTGTAAGAATTACAGCTCCGTTGATTCAGGCAGATCTTTTGAGTGCTTTTTTAATGACATCTCTTTCATCAAACACTATCTTTTCTTCTAAGTTTATCAGACCAGTAATTGCAGCTCAAGGAATTAGTGTGATTGGCCCAAGCCCGGTTAGAGCGCATGCTTTTGAAGCATCATTTAAAGCGCAAAGAGATAGTTTTATTGTTGGAAGTAAAAATATACCCTCCGCAATAGTGAGAGAAAAATTTGGCTTGCCAATGGGAGACAATGCTACAATTGCTACTCATGCTTTTATTAAATCTTATGCAACAGAACGGGAGGCAATGGAAATGGCAATAAAGCATGCTGAAGTTGATTTATCAATCATGGTGGATACATATGGTCTTAAGAAGGGGATTGAAAGTATTATTGAAACATGGCCGAAATTTAAAAAACCTGGGCAAATTTTGAAAGTTGTAGTAGATAGTGGAGACCTTTACGAGGGGGCGGTTTATGCCAGGCGTGAGTTAGATAAAGCCGGTCTCAAAGATGTTAGAATAACAGTGGCGAGTAATTTGGACGAATTTAAGATTGTTGATTTAATGAAGAAAAAGATCCCCGCTAATACTTTTATAGTTAATACAGAAGCCGTAACTTCATCTGACGATCCGACATTGGAGGTTGTTTATAAAATATCTGAAATTATTGAACCTGATGGAAAGATTATAAATAAAATGAAATTGTCGCCAGGTAAGATGAGTTTGCCGGGGAGAAAGCAGGTTTATAGAAAAATAAAAAATGGGAAGTTTGTTGAAGATATAATTGGACTAAAGGGCGAAAAAGACTTAGGTAAGTTTTTATTAAAACCAATATTTGAAAAAGGGGAGTTGATTTATGATTTGCCAAGTACTATAAAAATACGTGATTTTGTTTTTGAACAATTAAAGTATTTGCCAAAGAAATATTTGGAAATAAATAGAACTTATAAATATCCGGTTAAAATTAGTAGTAAGCTAAAAAAGCTTATTAGTCAGACTAAAAAAGAATTACGTTAGCATCTAATTAATATTGTGAGCCCTGAAATTATTTATGCTCAGATAAAGCAATTGGTCTGGTTGAGTTTGAAATAAACGGCTACTATCGTCGATAATAGCCGTTTATTTAATAGTTCTGGTGTTATTTTAGAGTCAGATTTGAATTTTAATATTTATTGACTTATGCACTTGACATAGTAAATGGTTCGTGTATAATGAATGTGGACTTTGAAAATTTAGAGTCTAGGTAAATTTGCGACTAAAGTAGTCGAGTTGGACGCTTTTTTATTTTAAAATTAATTTTGTCATTATCTATGTTTCAAGATAATCAACAGTCTCGTCAAATGGTCAAAGGTAATTGGAAGTGCGAGGAATGCAGTAAAGAAATAACTGAATTGCCTTTTGAGCCTTCTGGTGATAGACCAATTTTTTGCCAGGAATGCTGGCGAGAAAAGAGATCTCAAGGATCCGGCGGTGGTGGAGGAGATTTCCAAAGAAGAGAACGACAGATGTTTCAAGGTGATTGGGAATGTGCAGATTGTGGTAAGAAAATTACCGAATTGCCATTCAAGCCATCAGGGGACAGACCAGTACTCTGCGTAGATTGCTGGAAAGCGAAGAGGTCTTAAGACTTTTTTAACAAAGAACTCCGTGAAATTTTCACGGGGTTTTTGTTTTGTAAATAAAAAACACTAGAGAGTTTCTAGTGTTAATGAACGATGATTCCGAAGGCTTTGAGTAGTGCTTGGGATATTCCTCCCAGGCCTTCCCCGACGAGCATGCCTACGGCTAGAGTATTTAGTGTTACTGCCCGTATTTTGAAGATTTTGGGAAGAATGAGGCACATTACTATTCCTCCAATAAAGAATCCAAAATCGTATCCGACAAAGAGAACCATTCCTAGGCCAATGCCGATTGATCCGGGCATCCAGCGGCCGATCTTTTCTTTGGATTCGAGTAAGGTGTAGATAATACCTGCTATTCCTCCGACCCACATGCTCTTGATTGCGAAGACGGACAGTTCCTTTCCTGAGCTTGGGTCAAAGAGGAGGGCCATGCCTGCCCACATCTTTCCGATAGGACCTAGCTTGCCATCTAGAGTGATAGGCGTGTTGCTGTTAATGAGGTGAAATACCAGTGCCGTAGTGAGACAGCAGAATGGAATAGTTATGGCTTGTACCCAGAACTGTATTCTTGATGGCGTTTTGTACCAGCGTCCATAAGCCATGTCGCTGGTCAAGTTTCCGCCTTGAGAACCAGCCCCGGCAACGAAGCCACCGCCAGTAACAATTTGACTAGCAGATGAGAGTCCTAGTCCAGCACAGATCATTTCTAGGAAGACGCCCATTACTCGGGCAGGATTGAAGTAGGTTTGCGCTGCGGCTCGAGTGGCAATGACATTGAGGACCAGACCTCCCATAATGATCATGGCGGCAATGACCAGTAGAGTTATCTGGAAATAGAGATTTAGACATAATGTGGTAAAGATTAATACTCCGATACCTAGAATAGCGAACTGACGTTTGGTTAAGATTGGATCCTTGTCAGTGTCAGTGCTTTTTTTACCGAGACTGATTAGTGATTTGAAGGAATCTCTGAGCATGCGCCAATTGATAAGGATAGCAGTTATCCCAGAAGTAGTTAGAAACATTACACCGGGCCAGATGAATTTGGCAGGATTTGCTGGACTAGAAGTCCATGGTGCAATAGCAATTAGGATAGCGCCTCCGACCAAGAATCCAACGCAGGTTCTAAGTCCCATCAGGTAGCTAGCTCCAAATAGGAATGGTGTCCAGACAATACATGCTCCAAAAGCAGCTAGACCAAAAAAGATCTTAGAACTCATAAAAGGAGTGATGCCGACGCCTTCTTCGTTGAAGATGACGTATAGGGTTGATAGTACGAGGCATATCCAGAGATATGTAGCTTGTTTCTTTTCACTCATAGATGTCAAACTATCAATGACGCCTTTTACGGCCTTGGCGCCAACCCATGGTAGGCGTTTTTCTGGAGGAAGCTTTTCATCTTGAACAATGAGAAGTGTGCGTAGAGGAATAACAGCCAGAAGTCCGACCAGAGAGGAAACCAGGGCAAAAAGGAAGTTCTCAGGAATAGTAAAGGGTGTTCCGACCATAGCTCGCGCAGCAGAGAAATTGGCAAAGAAGCCTAGACTTCCGCCGGCGCTGCCCATGGTGGCAACGATGACCATCTCCGATCGAGTGATTTTTGTTCGACTGAAGAGGAAAAAAGCGAAGAAGAAGATGGCTACGATTGTTGGCCCTTCTTCAATTACACCAAATGAAAGTGTCAAATAGGAGTTAATGGCGCACATAAAAATAGCAGCGAAGAAGCCAAAGACGAGGCTTCTGGTAGTGGTTTTTGGAGTTAGTAGGTTTTTCAAATGATACCCATGCGAGTCTTCTTGTTGGGTGCTTCTTTTGTTCGTTACGACAGCAGCTGGTGTGACTGTTTCTGACGGGATATTAGGTCGCGTTTCTTGTGCAATGCGATCTCTGAGAGTTTGTTCGTGTTGCCTTAGAGTTACTCTTAGAATGTCTAAAGATATATCTGGATATACTTCTATTGAAGTTGTTTCGAGATCATCTAAGTGACTTTTAAGGAGCGCATCGGTTTCTGCTTGATCCCGTGCTTTTTCAAGGCTTTCGAAGAATAAATCTGCAGCTCGTGGCAATTGTGCTTCTAAAGCGGTTTTTTGCAATTTGGTCATCCTTTCCTCCTCGGGCGTGGTTTTTGGCAAATTTAAAAGGAGCGTGTTTTGCCTCCTAGAGAATGAATTTCTAATTTTTTTTCTTAACTGTAAAGGCTTTGTTATTTTATATTTATTTGTTAAACTAGGATTAAATAGTAACTATTTTTTGTTAACTATTAACTAATAACTAATCTATGACATTTAATGAGTATCAAAAATTATCAAAGAGGACGGCAATTTATCCGAGTAAAGGAAAAAACTTTGTTTATGCTACCTTGGGATTGGTTGGTGAGGCTGGCGAAATAGCAGAAAAAGTTAAAAAGGTTTTTAGGGATAATGGGGGGATAATGGATGATGAGAGAAAGCAAATAATTAAAAAAGAGTTGGGCGATGTATTGTGGTATATGGCGCAATTATCAACAGAACTCGGTTTGTCTTTGGATGAAGTGGCGCAGATGAATGTGGATAAGCTTTTGTCTCGAATGAAGAGGGGAAAATTACATGGAGATGGAGATGATCGGTAGCAATTAATTTTGTTAAAATATATGAAAAAAGGAATCTTTGCAGTTTATAAACCCAAGGGGCCGACTTCTTATGATATTGTGGAAAAGATCAAGCGGATTACTGGTGAGAAAAAAGTTGGTCATGCTGGAACATTGGATCCTTTGGCAGAGGGGGTTTTGGTAATTGCTGTTTGCAGAGAGTTTACAAAAAAAATAAGTAGTGAAGTTAAAAAAGAAAAAGAATATTTGGCCAAAATTAAATTCGGCATGAATAGTTCTACTGATGATGAAGAGGGAGAAAAAGAAGTTGTTGATGTGAAAGAGAAACCATCCCTAGATTTAATTAGGAAAGTTGTTTATAAATTTAAGGGTAATATTTTGCAAGTGCCACCGAAATTTAGCGCTGTGAAAGTGAAAGGACAAAAGGCATATCAATTGGCGCGGAAGGGAAAAGAAGTTGAACTAAAGGCGAGAAATGTAGAAGTTAGAGAGATTGAGATTTTGGATTACAAATGGCCTTATTTAAAATTAAGATTTGTAACTGGGTCGGGTGTTTATATTAGAGCTTTGGCTCGGGACATTGGAAGAGAGTTGGGGACTGGGGGATATTTATATGATCTGGAGAGAACTCGAGTTGGAGATTTTACAAAAGAAAAATGCGTTGAATTATTAAATTGCTAAATTATTATACTGTGTAGTGATTTATGACGCTGTAAGAAAATTTTTTTTGAAATTCTGTTGATAACAAGTCTTTCAATGATTAAAAAAATATGCTATACTGTAATTAGAGAATAAAAATGCTTTCAATATAAATAGTTACAATCAAAATTAATCTGGATTTCACGGATTAATTTTATTTTCAGACTCAAATTCTTCTTAAGGAGGAGAATTTTTATTCTGCGAATATAAATTATTTTAAAATATAAAAATAAAATTAAAAACATGAACAAAGAAAATCAAGACGTTACTATTAATGTGGGAAATACTATTGAGGAGTATCTTGGTAAATTAGATTGGCGAGTAAGCGCTAATGCTAATCAGGGTTATTCATTGGGGGGTATGATATTAAATAGTGCTGGCAAAATGATTGCTAATTATTGGCTGCATCATGTTTATTCTAAAGAAATAGGAAGCGCTCATATAAAAGGAGATTATCATATTCATGATTTGGATATGTTTTCAGGGTATTGCGCCGGGTGGAGTATTCGTCAGCTTTTAGAAGAGGGATTTAATGGTGTTTCTGGAAAAATAGAATCTGCTCCGCCAAAGCATCTAGGCACTGCTTTGGGGCAGATGAATAATTTTTTAGGAACTTTGCAAAATGAGTGGGCGGGTGCTCAGGCTTTTTCATCGTTTGATACTTACTTGGCTCCTTTTGTAAAGAAGGACAAGTTAGATTATAGATCGGTCAAGCAGGAGATCCAGCAATTTGTTTTTAATCTTAATGTGCCATCACGCTGGGGGACGCAGACACCATTTACTAATATTACTTTAGATTGGGTTTGTCCTAAAGATTTAGCAACGAAGCATCCAAAAATTGGTAGAAAGGAATTAGAATTTACTTATGGTGATTGTCAGGACGAGATTGATATGATTAATAAGGCTTATATTGAGGTGATGATATCGGGTGATGATAAGGGGAGAATTTTTACTTTTCCAATTCCAACTTATAATATAACTAAAGATTTTGATTGGGATAATGACAATGCAAAACTTTTATTTGAAATGTCAGCTAAGTTTGGTATTCCTTATTTTCAGAATTTTGTGAATTCAATTTTAAATCCTAACGATGTTCGGAGTATGTGTTGTCGTTTGCAATTAGATTTAAGAAAATTAAGAACCAAGGGCGGTGGTTTATTTGGATCAGCTGAAATGACGGGGAGTGTTGGTGTGGTGACAATTAATTTGGCCAGGATTGGATATTTGTCAGAAACTAAGCGAGAATTTTACAAGCGATTAGAAAAATTAATGGATTTAGCTAAGGAATCATTGGAAATTAAGAGGAAAGTTATTGAAGAAAATATGAATAAGGGATTGCTTCCATATACTAAGAGATATTTGGGGTCTTTAGACAATCATTTTTCAACGATTGGTGTTAATGGGGCTAATGAGGCATGTTTGAATTTTTTAGAGAAAGATCTTTCTGAGCCCGATGGCAAGAAATTTATTTCTACGCTTTTAGATTTTATGAGGAGTAAATTAGCTGATTATCAAGAAGAGACGGGCAATTTTTATAATTTGGAGGCAACGCCTGCAGAGGGAACGACTTATCGTTTTGCAAGAGAGGATCAGAAAAGATATCCTGACATGAAACAGGCTGGTACGCATGATGCTCCTTATTATACAAATTCAACTCATCTGCCTGTTGATTATACCGATGATCCTTTGATGGCCTTAGATCATCAAGATGACTTGCAAACGAAGTACACAGGCGGGACGGTATTGCATTTGTTTTTGGGTGAGCGAATTTCTGATTGGAAGGTTTGTAGAGACTTAGTTAAAAAAGTTACTGCTAGATATAAATTGCCATATTTTACAATAACCCCAACATTTAGTATTTGTCCTAATCACGGATATTTGAGAGGGGAAGTTAAGATTTGTCCGGAATGCCAGAAGGAATGTGAGATATGGTCTAGAGTGATGGGTTATTTTAGGCCAGTTAGTCAATGGAATAAGGGCAAGCAGAGTGAATTTATGTCTAGGAAAGAATATAATATAGATAAAATAAATGGAGATAAGCGGGTTTCAAAAACTAAGCCTACTGGATTATCCGGGCAAGCTGTGCTCGGTGATGTTCACGCAGGGATGTAATTTTAGATGCCCTTTTTGTCATAATCCGGAATTGATCGATGTGAATAAAAAGGGTGTTTTTAATGAGAAGGAAATTTTTGATTTCTTGAAGCAGAAAAAGGGGTTTATTGATGGAGTTTGTATTACTGGAGGTGAGCCGACTATGCAGAAAGACCTAGTTTTTTTTATTGGGAAAATAAAGAA
>JAUWOX010000018.1 GCA_030611905.1 bacterium | reverse complement strand
CTCCTCAATCTTATGTCCAAATTCAACTATGCCCGCATGATTGAACGCGACATGTTTCAAAAAAGAATAAAAGAACAAAAAGAAATACAATTACACGAACTGGTTTATCCAGTCTTACAAGGCTATGATTCAGTCATGCTCAAAGATGATGCTACAGTTATTGGACTTGATCAAAAATTCAATGAACTCCAAGCAAGACCTTTGCAAAGAGAAATTGGCCAAGACCCACAAGATATCATGATGATGCCAATGTTGGTTGGCACAGATGGCAAACAAAAGATGTCTCAAAGCTTAAACAATTATATCGGCCTAACTGAACCAGCCAATGAACAATATGGCAAAATCATGTCTATTTCTGATAACCTAATCATTCAATACTTCGAACTTCTCACTCGCCTACCCCAAAAAGAAATTGATCAAATCAAAAAAGACTTAAAGCAAGGAGCCAATCCCCGCGATTACAAAGCTCGTCTTGCTTTTGAATTAGTTTCTATCTATCATAACGAAAAAGAAGCCAAATTAGCTGAAAATGAATTCGATCAAGTCTTCAAACAAAAAGAAAAACCATCCAATATTCCAGAAATTGAAATAAAAAACAAAACCCAAAAATTAATTGATCTTATTGCTCAAACTAAATTAATTTCTTCCAAATCTGAAGCTCGCCGCCTAATCACTCAAAATGCTGTCAAAATCAACGACCAGACACAATCAGACTGGCAAAAACAAACAACAGTAAAATCAGGCGATATCATCCAAATAGGCAAGCGCAAATTCATCAAAATAAAATAATCATTAACGGCTACTATCGACGATAATAGCCGTTAAAATTAGGTTAAAAAGCCTTATTTAAGCCCAAATAGCTATTTTGGCTTATTCAAAGCAAAATAAAACACCTCGCAAGAGGCGTTTTTAATTACCCAATTATTCAATTGTTCAATTTCCTAGTATCTATTCCTCTTCAGACTGCTGTGGCTGTTGTTGTTCTATTTTTGGTCTTTTCCGCACAAAATACCCCTGATGTCTGCATTTCTGACACTGCATTTTCTCTTTGGTTTGTACCCAACCATGAGGTCCTTCATATATGTGCTCTTCCCCACAACTAGGACAATAAACCTTTATTTTGTCTGGCATAACATTATATGTTAATTGTTAGTTAAAAAAAATCATTTACTGCTTCCTCAAAAATCTCAAAATGCTTTTTGGCCACAGTACTCCAAATCATTCTTCTACCAAATCTATAAGTTTTCTTTTCAAATTCTTTTTGTTTTTTAGGATGATCTAAAATATAATTAATTTTTTCAGATAAATCATCAGCCTCTCCAAATTTAATCAAAAAACCACGCTCATTCTTGCCTATCAACTCCTTGGCATAAATATAAGGAGTCGAAACAATACATGTGCCACAAGCCACAGCATAAGCCAGGGTTCCTGATGAGACTTGCTCCAAAGTAGGATAAGGTGTTAAAAAAATATCAGTAGCTTGAAAATGATCTGTTAGTTCCTTCTCGGAAAAATATTTATCCACTCTTTTAATATATTTAGCCACGCCTAATTTTTTAGCTTTTTTCATAAGCTTATTCAAATACTTAGCAACTTTTTTTCTATCTTTAGGATGTATACCGCCGGCAATTAAATAAACCATATCCTTATGTTTCTTTACAATCTTTGGCAAAGCCTCAATTATTAAATCAATGCCCTTGTTCGGATTAATCATTCCTATTGTAGAAATAATTTTTTTATTTTCCAAGCCTAATTTCTTCTTTTTTTCTTCAGGATCTACAAATTTTACATCCGGAGTCCCATGCAAAATCATCTTCAACTTTCTATCTGGCGCGCCAGCCTCTTTTTTTAAACACTCTTTCGCCAACTCTGTTGTCAACAAAACTCTTTTACTATATTTTATAATCTCTCTCAAAATCTCCATTCTTGTATCTCGTCGCTTAGCGCTTTTTGTAATTGGCACTGTATGCAAAGAAGTAATAATCGGAACCTTGATTTCTTTCATCATATCCAAAACCAAAGTTCCATCAAACCCTCCATAAATACCAAATTCATGCTGCAAACAAACTACATCAGCTCCAGATTCATTAACATATTCAGCCGCTTTCTTGTATGACTTAACTGTCTCCTCTTTAATAGAATATTTTACCTCATCATCATATCTCCTCTTTTTTCCCTTCTCGTCAACAGCTAAAACAAGAACCTTTAATTCAGGGCAAGCTTTTTGTAATGCCTTACGCAAATTAAAAGCATAGGTTGCAATTCCACACTCTCGTGGGGGATACGAACTTAATAAAATTATATTCATTTCTTTTAAATCTTTGGACATAAATTTAGATTACTTATTAAGTGCCTTCAAACCGCTCTATGGCTTGAACAATAGCTTGATAATATTTTGGTAATTCTTTCCTAAAAATTTCATGATATTTAACTTTTTGCGGATCACCCAGTCTCTCAACGCGATAAGCCAAATGCGTCAAATTTTCCGCAATTATTCCAGCAAAAAGACTCCTCTTTCTTTCTTCATCCAATTCTCCTGACTCATCATAACAATAAGCCTGCAAAAATACTTGTTGTGCCTCTTTATTTGTCCTTAATTCCGTAAACAACTTCCCTGCATCTTGTCCCAAAAAACCCTGTCCAGCTAATTCCCAATCAACTTCTTTGATTGTTCCATCTTTACAAATTATTGAGTTTTTTAAATTAAAATCGCCATGTACAAATACCTTTCTAATTTCAGCACTAACAATATTTCTCACTTTTTCAACATCAATACCAGCCTGTCTTAAATTATCCTCGCATTTTGCTAAATTTCTTCCAATCACAACTTCCACTCCTTCAGGGAATTTATCAAATCTACTTAAAGTCTTCACTTCTTCTGACACATCCATATTTTCCAAAGATTTTATTTTGCTACTAGCATCCCTGGCATGATCAACAGTCCATTCCTCTGGCAAGCCAACTCTGCCTTCTTCAAATGGAATTGCTTCCATTCTCAAAAATGCTAATTCATTTTCTTTACCAGGTTCCGGCTGATAAAACTCCAACGCTCTTGGCTCACCAATGCCTGGCCTTGCCTTCGTCATAATATCATATTCATACTGCAATGCCTCAACTTTTTTAGACGAACGAGAAATCTGCACTTTCATAAAAGAAATATCACCACTTTCTTTACCACGAACAAAACAAGGAAAAAAATTTGTCCCTCTCCCATGTTCAACTCTAAATTCTACCCACTCATCTAAGCTCGGATATTCACCACCCGGAAAATCACGCACTTGCTCCATGTCTCTCTCTTCAAGCACTTTTTCAAACCGAGTTTGCGCATCAGAAAAAATATCTCTTTTTTCCCGCTCTAAAACAATATCAATCTTACTTTCTTTTTCACCATCACCTGTCTTAAACATTTCACTTGCTCCTTCATAATTAGAGCCCATTCTAAAAATATCACTACCTCTTTCTGTCATATTTTTTTTCTTTAGTTTTTTTCTTTCTAATTGGACCTAAAAAAATTCCTCTTTCCAATAAATCATCCTGATATTTTGGACTTAGGTTTACTTTCTTTCCAGTCAATGGGTCTTGAATTGACACTGGTTTATATGCCTTAACCATACTTTTTCCTCTTTACTTTTTAATATATCAAAAAATAATTCAACATACTTCATCGCCACTTCTTCCCATATCATTTCTTGTCCATATTCATAAGCCCTTTTCTCTATCTCCCCCTTCTCCCCAGGATGAGAAAATAAAAAATCAATTGCCTTATAAATCTGGCTTGAATTCTTGAAATCAACCAAAATTCCACGCCCTTCATCCAAGACCTCTTTTGAATATAAAAACTTTGAAGAAACAATCGCCTTACCACACCCCAAGGCATAAGCCACCACTCCGCTACTTGTTTGCTCAGGCACTAAATAGGGCGTTACAAAAACATCTGAGGCAAACAAATACTGAATTATTTCTTTGTAAGTCAAATACTGTTCATAAAAAATAACATTCTGTTCTATCCTCAATCTCTTAACTTCTCCCTGCAAAAATTCATAATAATCTCTCGGCCGAGTTGGATGAGATTCTCCCAAAATTAAATAAACTGCATTAGGATATTTCTTCAAAATCTCGGGCATAGCATAAAGCACATATTCTAGCCCTTTTTTCTGCCTAATCAAACCAAAAGTTGAAATGATTCGTTTTTCTGGAAAACCTAATTTATCTTTATATCTCCTTGCATCCTGCCGAACCACATTTGGCAAACCATGCGGAATCACCAAAACCTTGTCCTCTGGAACGCCATATTTATAAACTAATAAATCCGCAACCGGCTGAATCATCACTACTAACTTTGCAGAATACTTAATTATCTCTTTTGTAATCTTTGTGTGATTCGTCTCCACGATCTCAAAATCATGCGGATCTTTATCTGGCGAATACACCATATGCATTGTTGTTACACATGGTTTTTTTAACTCCTTCAAAAAGTCCAAAATTAATTCACCATCTTTTCCCCCGAACAAACTGAAGACATGCTGCAAACAAACAATATCAATACTTGAATCCGAATTAATTATTCTGGCAGCCTCTCTGTAATCCTCAGGCCTATCCCTTTTAACTACTTTTATAACTCGGCCAGAATAATCATATTTCTGTCCCGGCTCCTCAATAGCAATTATCTTTAATTCTATATCAGACAACTTCTTTTCTACAGCCTTTTTTAAAGCCACAGTAAAAGTAGCAATTCCGCATTCTCTCGGCGGATAACTTGAAAAAAAACAGACACCTAATTGTCCTTTTCTAGCATAATCTACCATAATTTAACAATTAAATTTTGTCCTTTTTAATAGCCTCTAATAATTCTGGCAACTTGCAAGTTGCCAAAGCCACAACAGTATCTGCTCCACCATAATAAACAAACAAAGTATCCTTTAATACTACTGCTCCACAAGTAAACACTACATTTGGCACCATTCCCTCTTTCTCATAACTCTCCTTGGGTTCTAATATCCAACCCTTAGATCTATAAAGTATTTTTTCAGGATCATCCTTGTCAATCAACATCACTCCCAATCTATAAGTTCTTTCATAATCCACAGTTCCAGCCTTAGTTTTAATCTGACGGCGCAAAGGACCTCTTCTATCAACGCCATGATATATAAAAAGCCAACCTAATTCAGTCTTAATAGGCGGTGCTCCTGCGCCAATCTTTTCACTATCCCAAGAATCAGGCCTTGAAGACATAACCTTTTTATGACCCCTCCAAACTGGATGATCTAAACTTTTAGAATATGCCACATAAATATGAGGCTCTATTCTATAATAACAAACATAATTGCCCTGAATTTTCTCTGGAAACAAAACCCCGTTCTTCTCAGGCTTATCAACTTCCGGCAATAAAAGCCCATGCTTTTCCCATTTCAAAAAATCTTTGGTCGATGCCATAGCAACATTAACCACTTCCTTTTTCAAAAAAGAATCCTCTCCAATGCCCGAATAAGCAGTATATAACAAATAATATAATCCGTTTTCTTTTGTAATCCTTGGATCTTCACAGCCTGCTGGCTCATACCATTCCGTTGGCGCAAAAACAGGTTTTTCATGCCTTTTCTCAAGCGTTACCCCGTCATTCTTAAATACAGCCAATCCCAATCGCGATACCAAAACCCCCTTAAATTCATCATCTCCTCTGGCACGATAAATAACATGAATTTTATCATCTTTCACTGCCACTGCCGGATTAAAAACCATCTTAGATTCCCAAACATGCTCTTTGATTGGTTCTAATATCGGATTTTTTAAATATCTTTTTAATTCAAACATAATCTATTATTTAATCTCAAATATTTTCTTCAATATTATTGAAGCAATATCCTCGCATTTTCCAATATCACACTCCTCATGCAAAGCATATTGAGGAGAACCATTTATTTCTATTAAAACATAATCAGATTCAGGATTAGTAATATCTTTTGCCAAAATATCAACACCAGCCCATCTCAACCCACACTCATTAACCGCCTTTTTAGCTACATCTTTAAACTTCTTATCAGCTTTGTCTGTAGCATTAATACACAAGCCTCCTGTCGAAACACTAGCCTTATCTCGCAATTTTAATATATCACCTTCTGACAAAACAGACTCTAACCCAAGCTTCCGCTCACTGAGCCGCGCCTTAACTTCCTTATCAATTTTCAAAAGATTAATATCTCGTCTTGGTCTCCCATACTTTACTCCCTTATTATGATCCTCTATTAATTTTTTTATTGAACGTGTGCCATCCCCCTCTATCTGCGCCGACTCTCTTTCAACAACTCCAAGTACTTTTCTATCTAAGACCAAAAAACGATAATCCCTTCCAACAAAAAATTCTTCAATCAAAATCTTTTTCATCAGCTTCTTCTCTTTTTTCCAATTCTCCCAAACTTTTTTAACCTCATTTACAGCTTCTTTTAAAGCCTCTTTGTTTTTAATATTGGCGGTCACGCCAGCGCCTCGAGTCGCATCTACTGGCTTCACCACCAAAGGAAATTTTATTCTTCCCTTATCCAAAGCGCTCTCTATTTGATCATAATTATCTAACATTAATCCTTTTGCAACTTTCAGCCCGGCCTTTTCCAAAATATTTTTTGTTATCTGCTTGTTTGTCACCAATCTATCATTACAAGCACAAAAAGGCAAAATAGATTTTATTATATATTTATTTAATCCCTTATGTCGAAGCTGATAAATTGTCTCTTCTAAAGAAATAATGTCAACTTCGATTCCCATCTGCAAGGCTCGTTCTATCAGTCTAACAATGTGTTCTTTCTCATAAGGTTTTATTTTTTCAATAATATTCTTCATTTTATTTAATCGTTATTTCATAAGTCAAAGGATCAATTAAATAATTATACAACTTTTCCTTCGGGTTTTCAATCTCTATTACATCCTTAGAATTATATGTCTTATATTGCTTAATTAGCATTGGAACTTCCTGCAAATAATTACTAACCGTGCTCGCATCTTTTACCTGCTTACCTTCCAACCAAATTGGTATCCAAGCGTCATTATAATTAGGTAATACATAATCAATTAATGCCTAAGCTGTCTTTCTTGGTTTTCCGATATATGGACTTTGATGCATTACTAAATCTGGATCCTGATTTATCTCTGCAACAACGCCACCTACATCTGCTATAGGCTTGGTAATATCAGTTGTCAAAAAATCAATTCCTGCTATTTCCAAGCCAAAAAGAGCTGCCGCCCGTTTCGCTAATTCAATATTTTCATCACAAACCTTGTCTGTAACATCTTCAGATATTCCTCCAGAACTAATATTTCCTGTCATTCTAGCCAAAACTTTTTCTCCCTCCTTTGGCACAGATTCTAAATCATAACCCTGCTCTTTCAAAGTAGCATGAACAGTATCTTCAATTAGAATTTTCTTCACCCACTTCTTGCCGTGTGTTCTTTTTTCATTCTCTTCGTCTATCAAGTCCTCTATGCTCTTTTTTCCATCTCCAATTACAAAAGGTCTCATCCGCTTCAGTCCAGCAACAAATTTATTATTAATAATTAAAAGTCTATAATCCTCTCCATCAATCTGCTCTTCAATTATAACCGTCTTATTGTAGCTCTTAGCAATCTCAAAGGCTTTCTCTGCATCTTTAATAGTCTTTATAAGAGTTGTTATACCTCTGCCCTGCATCTCTGCCACTGGCTTTATTACCACAGGCTTCTGCAGCCTATCATATTCTTTCTTTAAGCCGTCAAAACTATCAACTTCTGCTCCTTTTGGAATAATTATCCCACACTTCTCCATTAATTCACGCGATAAGTTCTTCTCCTTGGCCAATCTAGAACAAGCACTGTAATTAATATCAGAATAAGCAAAACGTCTCTGCCGACACCCATAACCAACCTGAAAATGAACACTCTTAGCTAATCTTAAAAAAGGCAACTTCCTTTTCAAAGTAACCACGACAACACTATTTTTATATATTACATCTTTCATAAGCTCAATTTTCCACAAACTTTTCTTTCAAAAAATTCACTCTGCTCAAATCAGGACCCTCGTAAAATCTATCATTTTCAACCAATAATAAATAAGCTACTATATTCCGATGCGCTGTCCTGCTTAAATCCTTTCCTTTTCTCGGAATATATCCCAGCTTCTCGTCAAATGAGTCTCTTACAAATTTTTCACATAAACGCCGCACCTTCCCTTTCTGCCGACATAATTTATAACACATGCCTACTTCACCAATAATATCTACATTTATCTCTTTCAAAATTCTTTCTGTATTACCTTCAAAATAATCAAACACCCATTCAAAATCTGCTCTTTTAATATAGTGCTGATAAAAACCAGAGTCAGCTATAATGAAATGAGTCAATCCATACACCATATTTTCATACATGTACCCACTGAATTTTTCAGAAGCTAAAAAAACCTGACAAAACTTATCTTTCAATTCCCTCCTTAAATCAACAACTCCAGCCTGATATAAATAATACACAGTATTAATAACATGAATAGGATCATATTTCAAAACATCCAAATCAGAAAAAAACTCTTTTTTCAAATCCAACTGTGAAAAAAAAGTAAATATTTTCTTATAAAACGAACCTTCTAATTTATAATTCTTCTGCTTTACAAGCCATTGTGCTAACAAAATATACAGCAACAACTCCTTATGTTTCTCATAGATTTTTTTCCTTACAATAAATTTCTTCCTATCCCAAGTCTCATATTCTTCAAAAACTTTTTCACTTGCTCTCTTGATCATTCCTCTGTCCCCTAAGCTAGCAACCACTTCTACTAAATTAT
This sequence comes from bacterium, assembly GCA_030611905.1. GTDB lineage: Bacteria > Patescibacteriota > JABMPQ01 > JABMPQ01 > JAQVVF01 > JAUWOX01. Next base: position 3,810 of record JAUWOX010000018.1, on the reverse strand, counting down.
CTTCGTTTGCCAACCACTCCAAAGCAACAGGCAAAGCATATTCTTCCAACCCGGTTGCCCGATATAAACGCAAATAGAAATGCTCCAAACGAGACAATGTTAAGCTCAAAGCATTTCTGCCATATGTTTCCTTTATTCTTTCAGCAATTTCTGTGCTTTTTAGCATAAATCCATTTTATTTAATCGAAGAAGATCTTCGCTTTTTGCATTTTTCAACCAACTTGTACACATTATCAATATCATGCGCAAAAATTACAATCAAATCATCTTTTTTCGCATCCTTTAATGCTCTTTTTACTGCCTTAATTTCATCAACTTCTACCACGACCTTATCTTCTGAAAAACCGCTCTTCAAAACGCCCCTCTTCAACAACTTGCTAATTTCTCCTGTTTTTCTCTCTCGCAGCTTCTCTTTTGACGGATCTTTCACATAAATTTTATCAAAAAACTTACCTGCCATTTCCCCCAACTCAACAACAAAGTCATTCGGTCTATCTCCAGCTGATTTAATAACTCCCACTCGCCTCTTGCAAGGAATATGCTCAATAGCATTAAAAATATTCTGAAAACCCTCGGGATTATGAGCATAATCAATTATTACCTTAAAATTAGGACAATCAACCACATTCATTCTGCCTGGATTTAAAGCAAAACTCGATTCAAAATTGCCTAATGTTTCCCTTATTACTTTCAAAGGGATATCAGTACATTTTGAACCCAAAGTTGCCGCAATTGCTGCCAAAACATTGGCCACATTATGTTTCACTGTCCCTTTTTCTGTAGCAGGAATTATATTCGCTTTTATAACTTCCGTTTCTTTATCTTTCGTCTTGTACATAATCATTCCATCCTTCCTCAAATAAACTGCCCGACCCCCTGCTTTCAAATGACTTAAAACAGCCTGATTATCATCCTTCATTGAAAAATACAATTTTTCTGCTTTTGATCCTTTGCCCATCTTAACAACCCTATCATCATCGGCATTTAAAACCAATACTCCTCGCCTTCGCGTTTGCCGCGCAACAACTGATTTTATTTTATAAAGATCATTAATATCTTTTATAAATTCTGGATGCTCTAATCCCTTAACTCTTTCACCAATATGATCTTCCTTTAAATTTGTAATAACTGTTACATCAGAAGACTTATAACCCAATCCGCTTGTTATAATCCCTAAATGAGCCACTTCAATAACCGCTAATTGAACCTTTGGGTCAAGCAATAAGGCTCTTGCTGAACTAGCGCCCGATCCAATATTATAAATCTGGGCATCCCCCACTGACAAATTTCCCGTGGTTGTAAAGCCTACCGTTTTTTTCAAGCCCTCTAATATATAGGCAATCATTCTAGTAGTTGTTGTTTTGCCATTTGTTCCTGTTATTGCCCAAACAGGAATTCCTGTCTTTTTCTTCCCTCTGAAGAGCATATCTAAAATCATCCCAGCTACATTTCTCTTTTTACCCTTAAATGGATAATGATGCATATCAATATCCGGCCTGGCGTTCATCTCAATCAAAGCCCATCTACCCCGCTCCAGTTCCTTTGAAATATCCGAGCAAATTATATCTACCCCAGTCATTTGAATCCCCATTACTCTTGTTGCAAAACTCAATATCCTTGCTGTCTTTGGATGAACTCTTGAAGTGACATCAATGCTTTCCCCACCTGTACTAATATTTGCATTAGCTCTTACATATGCAATTTGATTCTTTTTTGGAATGGACTTCAAGGTCAAGCCTTGCTTTTTTAAGACCTTATTAGTATCTTTGCCTATCTTTATCTTTTTCAACGGCGTTTCGGCCTTTTCTAATCTTGCAGAACTCTTATTCTCAATTTCAATCAACTCCTGTATTATATGTTTCCCATCGCCCCTAACCCTAGCTGGAATTCTCCTAGTAGCTGCCACAACCTTATTATCCACCAAAGTAACCCTATAATCTCTCCCCTCAATAAATTTTTCTACAATCACGCCACTACCATGCTTCTTGGCTTCGTTAAAAGCTGGAACAATTTCTTTAGAATCAGCTACATTTATCACACCCTGCCCAAAAGTACCTGCGCAGGGTTTAAAAACTACTGGATAGCCTAATTTTTCCGCAACAATTGTTGCCTCATTAGAAGAATAAACTCTTGAACCTTCAGGAATCATCCCACCAATCTTTTTAAACAATTCTTTAAAATAATCCTTGTGATTCGCTAATCGTGTTGCCACAACACTGTTAATGTTTGAACTATCTAACCTGACCTGATTCCTGCCCAGCCCTAGTTGAAATAAACTTTTCCCTGCCAAATGAGTAAATGGGATTTTTCTCTTTTCCGCTTCCTTTAAAATCAATAAAGTCTTTACTGGTAAATCTTCTGTTCTAAAAAGTTTTCTTAATCGCTCTGTTCTCCTCTCATCGTCTATCTCCTTTCCAATCATCACTTCTCTAAACACTCCCATTGCCAATCTCATTGCATAAATAGCTGTTTTAGATATCTTCTTTGGATACGGACACCCCAAAATCAAATATAACTTCTTTCTTGTCCCCAATCTATAATGATGAATCACACTAATCTCGCTCTCAATCCCAATTCTTTTCAAAAAACAAGAGGCTATTCCTAAAACCAATGAAGAAGAAGAAGATTTCTCTGAAAAATATTTATAATTTCTCACATTCCCCTTTGTATAAAATCCATATTTTAACTTTTTCAACTTTGGAAAAACTTTATTCAAAGCCGAAAAAACCGTTTCATCCTTCTTCCTATACACCCCTTGAGTCTTTTTAGCTACTCTAAACATAAAAACAGCCACCGATTTACGAGAATACATATTCGGCCCCTGCAAAAACCAATACTTCAATATATTCATATTTTTAATTATTTATTTTCTTTCTATGTTCACCAAAAATCCCTTAATGTCCTTCCTGCCCACAATCATCTGATATTTTAATTGCCCACGCCCCGCTATGTTAACCGTAGAGATTTTTTTTACCCCTCCTAAAACAAAAGTAAGTTTTATATAAGGCCGCAAAGACAAACCCTGCGCTGATCGCACTGCCACCACGTCAACCACGTCATCAGAAAGTTCCCTCAGCTCCCTTTTGGCTTTAGCCGCTAGCCTATCTGCTTGCCTCTCATTCATTTTTGGATCCAATTTATAGTCTTTCATTAATTTTAATAGATCTCCATATCCTAATTTTCTGGCCAAATCCACATCAAGAGAAGAAGACATTGCTCCCGTATCAATCTTTGCCCTCACCTCAATTTCCTTTCGCCCCTTTTTATTTAATATTCTTACTAACTCGACCAACTTCAAAACCTTCTTGCCCTTAAATTTCTCCTTCTTGGACAAAGCCTCGCCAAAAAGCTCTTTGGCCAATCTCACTCCTCTGTCAATCGTCTTAATATCCAACCCGACTACTCTCTGCAATCTTTTAGCTAAGCCCAACAAATTAGCATTTTGAATCTCCAGGCCCGGTCTAGCATTTAGCTCTAACACTTCAGGCCCATATTTATTATCTATTGCAATGTCCACCCCCAAAAAACCCAATCCAGAAGCTAGCTGGCACTCAACAGACATCTTCAAAATATCTTTCCAAAAAGGGACTTCAAATCCAGCCAATTTTTGACTTGTATCGGGATGAACCTTAACTTCTTTCCGAACAGGCAACTTTGCCACTGCATAAATAGCTACTCCAGTAGAAATATCCACCCCCACACCAACCGCGCCTTGTGCCAAATTTGCCTTACCGCCCGACAATTTAGTAGATAATCTCAACATAGCCATCACCGGCACCTTATTAAAAACAATCACTCTAACATCGGGAA
>JAUWOX010000148.1 GCA_030611905.1 bacterium | reverse complement strand
ATAGCCAAGCCATCAATTTTTGGTTCGCAGTAAAAAGAAAATTTTGGTTTGGTTTTAAGATAATTTTCCATACGCTTGACCCAATCCTGCATATCAGTCTTGGAAAAGGCGTCGTTGAAAGAGAGCATGCGGATCATGTGCTGCACTTTCTTGAATTTATCTAAAGCTTTGCCGCTGACTCGCTGGGTTGGAGAATCGGAGGTGACAAATTTTGGATATTTCTGTTCTAATTTGAATAGTTCATCTTTTAAAGAATCCAAAGCAGAGTCTGAGATTTCTTGTTTATCTAAGACATGGTAAAGATGGCGATGATGATTGATCTCCTTTTTAAGTTTGTTGATGCGTTGTTTGGCTTGTTGTTTGGACATATTTTATTTACTCTTCATTGTGCCAATGATAAGGAAGTAGCTCTTTTAATTTAACAGCTTTATCTTTTTTAATAATTACTTCAGTATTCCAATTGTCTTTATCAATTTGCCACATAAATTCTCGGCATTTTCCACAGGGTGGAATAATTGTTCCATCTTTCCAAACAGCGACGATTTTCTTGATTTTGTATTCGCCGCCAGTTACCATAGCGGCGATAGCATTATGTTCAGCGCAAAATCCAGAACCTTCTTGCGTATCAATGCATACGCCAAGATAGATACTGCCTTTATCTGTAATTAAAGCACTCCCAACATCACTAGTCAATTTATTGCCGGCAACCTTTTGGGGATTTATCACTGATTTGGCTTTTTCAATGAGTTCTTTATTAGTAATCATATATTTACTATTTACTTTTACTGTTTTTTATTTATAATATGATGTGAATTTACATATTCGTAAATTGGCATTATTCGTAAATTCGTATTATAATTGTATCATAATTATATGAAAAAGTTAATCTCGTGTTTGCTAATTATTATTATTTTAATAGCCGCTTTTTTGGCTTATTTTTGGTTTATTAAACCGAAAGATGACAATCAAGACCTAGGAGGAAGAATTAAGGATTTTGTTTCAGATGATGAAAAATTCACTTTTGCTGTAATATCTGATTCTGAAAGGAAAGATGATAATCTAAATAAAAAATATAAACAGGCAATAAAACAAATAAATCAGAGCGATGCGGAATTTTTAGTCCATTTGGGTGATTCTGTTCATTTTGGGAATAATAAGGAATTTGCAGAATTTAAAAATTACATGGATAAAAATTTGGATATTCCTTATTACATTGTACCGGGCAATCATGATATTCTGGCTGATGAAGCGGGTAAGGGTGTTTTTTTAAAGTATTTTACTGATCTTTATGATTCTTGGGATCATAAAGATAGTCATTTTGTGGTTTTGGATAATTCCTGGAATTTGGAAGGCTTTTCTGATCAACAATTGAATTGGCTCAAAAAAGATTTGGCAGAAAATCAGAATCCAGTTTATATTTTTATGCATCGGCCGACTAAAATTCCTTATGAAGACTTGTATGAAATAAATGACGCTGGAACTAAACAGTCTTTTGCTAGTTATGAAAAATTTTATGAGATTATAAATAAGCCCGAGAATAATGTAAAAGAGGTTTATTCCGGACATATTCATATGCATTTTCCTTTTAATCTAAAAAGTATTCCAATGACTATTGTAGGAAGTAGTGGATCGGAACCTAGATATGATTTTATGAAGAATGATGAATCTTATTATCATTATTTTGAGGTGGAAGTAAACGGAGATGAGCATGTGAATTCCTTGGTTGAAATTGAATAGTTGTGGCTTAAATAAGGCAAAATAAAAAAGGCTTAATAAGGCCAAAATTAACAGTTTAACGGCTATTATCGTCGATAGTAGCCGTTGTTTTATTAAAAAGATGATTTTAAGATAATCCCAAAAAGCCCATATACCAATTAATAATCTGATTTCCGATAAAAAAGGTTAAAAAAGTTGAGGCAGTTAAAAATGATCCATAAGGCACTTGATCTTTGAGGCCTTTTTTCTTGGATAAAATAAGGGCTATGCCAATTAAAGCACCAAAAATAAATGAAATAAATAAGGCAACAAGAATATTGGGATAGCCAAGCATTAGACCACAGAGAAAACCGAGCTTAATATCCCCTGCTCCCATCCATTTTTCTTTTGATATTAAAACCAGAAAAAGAAAAAACAGCCCGGGGATTAAGGAGCCAATTATAATATTTAGTATTGAGTATTGGGTATTTAGTATTGAAAATAAAATTTGGAAAATTAAGGTAATGATTAAGGCGGGATAAATCACTTTATCGGGAATAAGATAGTATTTAAAATCATAGACAAAAATGATAATTAGAATTGCGGCAAAGAACCAATAAGCTAATAGTTGATAGCTGATAGCTAATAAATCATTGTTGTAAAATTTTAGAAAAATCAACAAGAAAGAGACTCCTGTGACTAGTTCGACTAATGGATATTGCCAGGAGATTTTTTTATGGCAATAACAACATTTGCCTTTTTGGATTATAAAACTAAATACGGGGATTAAATCCTTAACTGTCAACTTTTTTTTGCATTTCGGACAATGGGATCTGGAAAAAATTAATTTTTCTTTTGCACGTAATCTAAAAATGACGACATTTAAAAAACTGCCGACAATTAAACCTAATGCGAAGATAATTACGGAGTAGAAGATTAACATATTAAATAAATTTTTATTGAAAATTATTTGGAAATTGAGAAATGGAGATTTGTAAATTTACAAATCTCCCACGCAATAAAAATAGGGAGGTTCTCTGTCATTGCAATTAATTACTCCCCCGAATTCAATTTCGCCGTCCAGGTCTCTGTCTAAAATTGAACGATTATCTCGATCTAATTGGGCGCGAAGGACATAGCATTGCGACCCATCATGCACGTAATTATAAGTTTTTGACGGGACAGGATCGTTGGGAACGCCTTGAGGAAAGGATTG
>JAUWOX010000131.1 GCA_030611905.1 bacterium | reverse complement strand
GTCATTTGATTTGTTTTGATAAGTCTATGAATGAGGATAATATTTTGAGAAAAATTAATTGTCCGGTTAGTTTAATATCTTCAGATGGAGTTGGTTTTTGTGAGGAAGATAGTAGGAGAGGGCAGCTAGTTCATCCAAGATGTTTTGGTGCTTTTCCACGATTTTTGGGTCGGTATGTCAGAGAGGCACTTAGTTTGAAATGGGAAAAAGCAATTCAAAAAATAACTTCAATCCCGGCTTTGAAATATGGAATTAATGATCGGGGATTTATTCAAAAGGATTTAAAAGCTGATATAGCGATTCTAGATCCGAACAAAATTATTGATCGAGCTACTTTAGATAATCCATTTCAATATTCTTTGGGAGTAAGATATGTTTTGGTGAATGGGAAATTGGTGGTTGATAAAGCTAACCATACCGGTGAATTGGCTGGAGAGATTGTAGTGAAGTAATACATCGTACCTTTGCAAAAAGGAGAGGAGGGAGACATGACTAGAAGTTTGTCAAAAACTTTGTTGGAAGCTAAAGAAATTGGTGTTTCTATCAGGGCGTGGCTATATTTTTCACTTTTTTGGTTTTTGATTTATTATGCGTTTAGTATTGGCATGAATGTTATTCGTGTTAATCCTTATTATGGTATAGCAAAGGATTCGTTTTTTTTGTTTTGCATAGTAGCAATTGTTTTATCAATAATACTTGGAGTGCTTGTAATAGAAGTTGATAATTTCTTTTTTACGGAAAAAAGTACGGAAAGATTGCGTAGGGGGTTAACGTTTGGGATTGCTGTTGGTGTAACAACTGGTACATTTTTTTTCTAGTAGGTTGTTTCTTGGCCTATCCATTAGGATAGGTTTTTTGTTGACTACTTTGGTCATTTTGTTATAATTAATTGTTCGTACTTTCACAAAAAGGAGGGGAAAATGGTTGCAGTGGAAAGAAGTCTATGCTTGAGGATCGGTGATTATTCTCTTTATACTGTCTATGTTTTGATGGGTATCGCATTAGGATTTGTATTTATGTTTTGTGGTCTTAGTTGTACAAATACTTTGATTAATCCCTGGAAGGCTATGTCCTATTTGATGTTTTTAAGCGTTTCTCCAGTTTTGTTTGTTGTGTTTGTGGAGGGCATTGTTTTGCGATTTAGAAACCTTGATCGAGTGGCGAAGTCTTGTGCTTTAGCAGCTGGTGTTAGTCTTTTGGGATGGTTTTCGGCGGTGAATGTAATAGAGAGAGGAATTGTTAGTAAGTGGTTTTTGTATGATTCTCTGATTAAGTTGGGCTGGTAAACCGAGGAGGGAGTGATGACAGCGATAAAGCATTATATCAGGCATTTGGAACGTGGTTTTATTTTTTGGTTGGCACTGTACTTTTCTATTTGTTTGTTTTTTGGGCTTAGACTCCTTGGACCTCATGATAATATACCTGTAAAGCTTTTGTCATTGGCAATGATTGGTTTAATAACAGCCATGTCTTTTTCTATTCGTTATCTCGAAGATGGAACAAAGGCTTGGCTGATTGGATTATTAACTTCATTATTAGCTACTTCATTAGGTGGCTGGGCTGGTTATTCGTTTTGTTCTTTTTATATCTAAGATGATTCTACCTATTCATTGGTTTGGATAGGTTTTTTTTTGGTGTCGCCGCGCCTGGTGCCGGTAGGCAGGAATTTTACGTTGATAAAAAAACGCCTCTCGACTCTGAGCGCTCGAGGTCGAAGGGCTGATTAACGTCGATAAATGGCTAATATCGACGATAGTAGCCGTTCATTTGGGCTTGTTTAAGCTGTTTGTTTTATTTAAGCCTTGTTTGTCGGGCAGGCAAGACAATTTAATGTTTGCGTAGTTTTTTATTGACAGTTTCTGTTGATTTGTTATTATACAGAAATCGCACCTTGGCAAAAAGGGAGGAAAAGAGAATGACTGTGAGCGAGGAGAAGTTGACGTTTGTGCAGAGAGCTAGGGATTGGGATTGGCAGAAAGTTGGTTGGTTGGAGCTTGGAATATCGCTACTTTTTGGGGTAATAGCGACGGTTGTTGCTCGTTGGTGTTTTCCAGATGCGATTCTTGTTGATGTGCTTTATTGGTTTGTTGGCTGGTTGATTGTTCTTGCTTTACTGAACAGATTTTTCTTTGTAGGGGCAATAGAAGAATGTTTTTCGATGTTGGCGTTTGGTATTATGGGTGAGGTTATAGGTTTAGTAATTGGATTAGTAATAATAGGGATCTTTTAGCCTGAATTGATTCAGGCTTTTTTTATTGACAGTTTTTATGGATTTGTTATTATATTTAAATCGCACCTTGGTAAAAAGGGAGGAAGAATAATGATTGCAAGCGAAGGGAAGTTGACGTTTTTGGAGAGAGTTAGAGATTGGGATTTTGAGAGAGTTATTGCGTGGGAGAGCGGTGTATCCTTTATTTTTTGGGCGATAGCGATAGCTGTGTGTGGTCGTGATTATTTGTACAGTGTATCTCTTGGTGTTATATGTTATTGGCTTGTTGGCTGGTTTGTCTTTACTGGTTTATTGAGTAAGTTATTTTTCAGAGCGACGATTGCAGAATGTTGTATGTTGATAATGTTTGTTTTTTTTAGTGGGGTTATTGGTTCTATATTAGGATTAGTAATAAACGCATTTCTCTAACCTGATTTGATTCAGGTTTTTTTATTGATTATTTTTGTTAATTTGTTATTATATAGAAGTTGTACTTTGGCAAAAGGAGGGAGAAGAATGACTGCAAGCGAAGAAAAATTGACGTTTTTGGAAAAAGCTAGGGATTGGGATTGGCGGAAGGTTGGCATCTGTGAACTTGGTGTATCGTTGCTTTTCGGGGTGATAGTGACAGTTGTGGCTGGTTGTTGTTTTCCAGATGCGACTTCCATTGATGTGGCGTATTGGTGCGTTGGTTGGTTGATCGTTCTTAGTCTGCTGAATTGGTTTTTCTTTGGAGGTGCATTAGAAGAATGTTTGCCGTTGATGGCGTATATTGTTGCAGGGAATTTGGTTGGTTTTGCAATTGGTTTAGTGATAATTGCGTTCGTTTTTGGCCTGAATTAATTCAGGCTTTTTTTATTCCTTAAAATTTTTTTGTTTAGTGATGGTATTTTGATTTGAATTTCTTGGTCAACTATGATAAAATTTAGATATTAGAAAGATTTTTTCTAAAAAAATAAATAAGTATAAAAATATTGTTCAGGGCGCTTTGATAGGTGATTTTGGTCAATTAAGATTTGGGAAGAAATATGGAAATGAAATAGATGAGCAGGTGATTAAGAATAGAAAAAGGTATTTTGATATTCTGGGAATTGATCTGGATGATTTGGTGATGCAGGAACAGGTTCATAAAGATAAGATTGCTTTGGTTTCTAGGAATGACATTGGAGCCGGTGTTTATGATTCGAAAACATTTATTGAGAATAATGATGGCATGATTGTTATAGATAGAGATGTTTTTTTGGTATGTTTTA
>JAUWOX010000050.1 GCA_030611905.1 bacterium | reverse complement strand
TTTGAACTTTCAACTTTTACATAAATCAGCCCCCGCCAGGAATCCCCCCGCCACACGGGCGGGGCGCCCTGCCTTTATGGCAGGGCGAACTTTAGAATGATATTTTTAAAACTGCCCCCGGCAGGAATCGAACCTACATCTAAGGCTTAGGAGTCCCTTGTTCTATCCATTGAACTACGGAGGCATGCCAGGAGCTAAGTTAACTATTAACTAAGTCCCATTATATCCAATCTTCAGTCATTAGTCAATTGAATAATTGACATTGACAATAAAATATATTATCATTTTGTAATGCACCTTACAACCAGAAGGAGGCCAACATGCCGCAACGAGTGAATTTGGATGAATTATTCGCAAGAAGCGGAGAAGATTTTTGGGACCAATTAGCTCAAGATGAATCACAGAGAACAGCTCAGCAAGCTATTGATGAACATATTAATGATCTGCGTGGGACTGCTAAAGAAGTCTATCTTGACGCCATTACTCCCGAAGAACTTGAAAGACGTCTTGGTTTAAAGCGACAAGAGTTAATGCGCCAGGTTGATCAAAGACTTCAACCACAACCGTCATCTCAAGCATCAATTTCTCGTTTAAATCGGATGCCACCAAACGCTAGACTAGCACTTACTGTTTTATTGCTTCTCCTTGCCTTGCTAGTTGGGGGAGTTTATAGCATTTACAGGTCAATGCCTTCAGCAAAGCCACCTGTTACTGCTCCTGAATCTGAAGTTCAAATTGAACTAAAAGAAACAACACATGATCAAGCAATCATCCACATTGAAATCCCGTCAGGAATAGATGACGCTACTATATATGAAAACACCAGAGTATTCAAACGCCTTGCCGGTCCTGCATCATTTGATTTTGAAGTTTTCCATGAACATGGCACTTACATCTATTTTGTAGAATACTTTATCGATGGACGCAAGTATGTCACCAAAAAAGTGCGGGTCGTCTTTGGCTCGCCTAAGGAGGAAAAGTGACAATGATGTTTTTGTGGATCCTGATTGTTAGCCTTTTCGGCGCCCTCAGCGTAGTCGTTGCAAAAAGAGAAACTTCTTTTCTGCTGCAGTATGCAATTAGATTCGTAATCTACCTTCTCCTAATGTTCATCCTGCAATACAACGAACTCTATGTTTTTGATTTTCCGAGAACAGGGACCTGGATACTTCTTCTTTTCTGCATCAGTTGTTGTTGGGATACGGTAGCGGAAGCTATACCATCGGACTATGTTCAAACAGGCAAGCGTCTTGGTGCTATAGGATCAATATTTTCAGCAGTAGTTGTTGTCCTTGTATTCTGTAGTGGTTCATTTGACTGTCATCGGGCAGAATCACTCTACCGCAGGGTTGAGAAGAAAAGAATCGCCACTGATGCTTTCAAGTTTGATCCAGTTGACGAAACACACATCCGCGCTGTTCCCAAGCATACCGCTTTTCGAATTGCTCAACAGCATATTTCTCAAGGCGGTGAAAATTATGGAGCCCATTTCAGTTTTGAATATGACACCATGAATATCCAGCGAGTCAATGGTCGGCTCTACTGGGTCGCTCCTATGGAATTTGGTGGATATCGGAAGCAGGATGCAGTCCAAGATCAGTCGCCGGGATTCATCATGATTTCAGCTGAAAACCCAAATGAAAAACCGCGGTTGGTGACTAATAGAAAACTTCGCTATATGGTTCATTCTTGGTATAGCTACAATCTAATGCGCCATTTGTATTCAATGTATCCGACTAGATATTTTACAGAACCAACTCTTGAAATTGACGAAGAACTGAAATCATGGCAGGTTGTCACAGAACTAAACCGATTTGCTGGATACAAATATTTTGACATCAAAGGAGTCGTGGTTGTCGATCCGGAAACCGGAAAAACCAAGGAATACTCTCTCGACAACATTCCGGCTTGGATTGACCGCGTCATACCAGAAGAATTAGCTGTTGAATATTTTAAATGGTGGGGAATGTATAAGGAAGGGTGGATCCTTAACGCCGCCCTAAATCCCAAAGAACATCTCAAGAAACCAACTGCCATTAGAGGCAAAACTGATGTTTGGATGGTCTATGGCAGTGATGGCCAGCCATATTGGTTCACTGGATTCACTTCACTTTCATCAAAGGATACTGCTCTGATTGGCCGCGCTTTCATGAACACTCGAACTGGCCGCTTCTTCTATCTGACAGGAGACGGACGGCAGGGTTCAAATGAAGAACGCGTTGTAGCTGATGTAGAAGCAGCTTTGCCAAAGATGAAGGTGGGAGTCTATGCGACAGATCCGATTCCCTATAATCTCTACGGCAGAGTCAATTGCTGGGTCGTTTCAGTAGTTACTGCGCAGCAAAAGCATGGCGCGAAGATAACCGACCCAGGTGGCAAGCTGGTAAAGATAGCTATCGTAGATGGTGATTCAGCCAATCCACCGGTCATTGCCGATACCAAAAATCAGGCACTGCTTGCTTTCAAGCGGCAGCTGGCTAGTCAAGGACTTGAAATTGCTGTCAGCGACTCAAGTTCTCTTCAGGAATACATCGGACAGCTAACGGTCATGAGACAGGTTGTCCTGGATGGGAACAGCATCTTCCGATTTGGGTTGACCGGATCTATCAATACTTTTTCCTGTGATATTGTCACTGCAGATGCCATGCCAACTTCACTTGAACTGGCCATGCCGGGGCATCAGATCAGAGTTCAATACAGTGAAACAGACGAAAGAATAGTCACCGTCAATCGCTTTACGGTATATGGACGACCGGCAATTCAATCGCCTAATCAAAAACGCCTAGACGAAACTCGTCGACAGCAAGGCGAAATTGAAAAACGCTGGGATCAGGAACATCCAGCCAAGCAAAGTGGTTGGCCGCTCGAAGCACCTTCTCCATAATTCATTGCACTTTCAAACCGCTTAGTACGCCACTAATGCGGTTTTTTTATTTTTAAAAAAGTTTGACTAATAAAATAAAGTCTATTATTATTATCTAATCGCACACTTTACAACTAAAGCCACGAGTTCTCAAAGGAGGTGAAAATGCAAGCACGCCCAAGAATCCTACTTGTTGAAAACACAGATCCATCAATAAAAGCAAAACTGAAACAAGCATCCCAGGGTTCAAGAATCTCTACCTGCAAAACACGAAAAAAAGCATTGGCAGGATTGCTAGATCATGATCTAGTCATCATACACTCTACTAAAGAAAATGAAGATGATCCAGAAGACTTTGACTTCCTCGAATTTCTAAGAGTGGGCCGAGCAATATCGAGATTCTCAAATATTATTATTTACACAGAGCTGAATGACATAGAGGATGAAAGAGAAGCGCTAAAACTAGGCGCCGCTGATTATGTAAGATCAAAACAAGGAATAGAAATACTCATTGAAAGAATAATAAAATGCTTACATAGAAGTATTTGCTTTCTGAAAGTGCCAAAAATTGAATCAAGTAATCTGCTTAAGGTTCTAGAATCTCTGAAAAGGGGCAAACATAATTGCATTGCCCTGGTTGTCATCTGTGGCATAGAAGACTATATTAATAGATTTAGTCCAGAAGCAGCAACCAAGGTTATTCAAAAAGCCTGGGGCGTCATTAGTCGAGCAATAAGACCACTTAGAAATATTTCAGCAACATATCTCGGACATGATGGATTCCTAATCACAGCTGCAGATCAAAATGTGCTAGCAGAAGCATGTCAAAAAATAGGCCAAAGATTCGATAAAAACAGAAAAAGATCGCATCCCTCTGGGCATGAGGAAAGCAAAAATCCATCTAAGGCTTACCTAATGCTGACCATTTCTATTCTCTACAGTATTCTACCTGATGATATTCAAGAAATAGTATGGATTCTAGGCAAAACAACAAACGCCATGCTAACAAAACAAAGAGAGACAATTCCTGATGCAATAAAAAGTCGAACTGTCGTCCTTGTTGCTGGCAATCATTCAGAATCCTATTGGCATAGAGAGATTGTAGAAACCGTAGATAGACGATTTCCTCCACCTAGACATAAATTCTTTTTTGTTTTTCCGGTAGAAAATCCAGATGACGCAAAAGATGTCATCAAGCAAATCATCGCCGGGATTAGCGAGGAACATGCCATAGAATTTGAAACTCTGGGCATTGATTCAAATAGCATCTACATCATTTTCATCCTCCAGACGCGTTCTGAATTATGGACTAAAAGCTGGAGAGTAGGACGGAATATTCGTTATGAACTAGAAGAAAGAGGACTTGGAAGAAAACCTTCTACAATGGCCGTTTTTTGGGGAAGAAATATTGGTGAAACAGAGAAGCCTAATTGGCAGATAATTGCAGAGTGTGCCGGAAGAGGCAGAACTAAAAAGCAACAGGCCAGCCTACATCAACTAGATTTATAAATAACTAAATCTTCTCCAAGTAATTAACTAGCACTTTATTAATTCGTTATCATGACGAATTTTTTTTTTGCATATTTTAGCAACAAATTCTTAATATCATGTGGATAACCCTCTAATAACTTGTGTCTTATCCCCTGAAATAAATTGTCCTTCCCTCGCATTATATGCTATAATCCCAATGAAAGTGTCGAAACTGTCCGACACTTTCGACAATAGCGTAGATAAGCCAAAATCCTCGTCTGCTCTCCGAATGTTCCACGTGGAACACTGTGCAATTCTCAATTTTCAATTTACAATTTTCAACAGAATGAATATAAAAGAATCTCTTCAACAATTCGGCCTCAAATTAACCGAAACCAAACTCTATTTGGCTGGTTTAAAATTTGGGCCTTCCAGCGTTACCGCCCTATCAAAAGAAGCTGATGTTAAACGCACCACTGCCTATTTTAGCCTTGAAAAACTCAAGAAACTAAAGTTAGCACAAGAAATCAAAAAGGGCCGGCGCATTGTTTTTGAAATGAGTCCGCCAGAAGCGCTTCACGATACACTGAAAATCCAAAGAGAAAAATTAATAGAACAGGAAATTATATTATCTGATCTTGTTCCTGACCTTGGTCAGTTTATTAAGCAGGAAACACGAGTTGAAAATATTAGAAAGTGTGATAAGATTGAGGATATTAAAAATATTCTCTTCGATTTATTTCTATCCAAGGATAAACTATTGATGATGGGTTCTGATAAATATCTTATAAAATATTTAAATAAACTAAAATTCCTAGATAAGTTTCTCAAGAAAAGAATTGAAAAAAATAATAATATATATATTGTTACCGATCAAAAAGATATAATTACCGGCAAATATCCAGACACAGAAGATTCACCGCATTACAAATTTACCCCCAAAGCAATAGACTTTAAATCTCTAATTCTTATTTCTGGCAATAGATTTCTCCAAATTCATTTCAATGATAAAATAACTGGACTTTATATTGAAGATCGCATATTTATAGCATCTATGAGATACTTTTTTCAATTTATGTGGAATAGTTTGAAATAGAATTGAAAGGAAGTCCTCCCGGTGCATAGTTTTTTATTCAAAAACTATGCATGTTCCACGTGGAACATTTTGGTTAGCAATGTTCTTAAGTATAGGAATTAGTTCTGTAGTGGCGTGCACCGCTCGAACAACGAATTAGCTAGCCGAAACTAGCATATTAAATAACGGGCCCATAGCTCAATTGGTAGAGCGTTGCATTCGCATTGCAGAGGTCGGCGGTTCGACTCCGCCTGGGTCCATATGAGAATAACAACTATAATAAATAAAACTGATGATAAAAAAGATTTTGCCAAAATTAAAAAAAATTCGCTTTGATCTAATCTTCTTCTATCTATTTCTCTTTACTATTCCATTACAAAAAAGACACATCTTTAATTTAGAAACGGCCGTGACAGGCGGGTTCTTTAATGAATGGCAGGCCGTCGCAATTTATCTATCAGATATTTTGTTTGGACTTTGTATACTATTTTGGATAATTAGATTAATTGCTAATCGATCTTCACTTCACCACGACCAGCGCAGTAAAACGGATAAAATTTACAAAATAATTTTAAGTTTAGTGGGTCTATTCTTTATCATCTGCCTTGTTAGCTTCTTCATAAATTATAGCAGTTACATAGATCCAAATATTGGAATATATAAAATAATAAAATTAGCTGAATTTATTCTGCTTTTTATTTTTGTAATTAAAAATATTAATACCAAAAAAACTATAATTACCACTGGGCTAATTATAGTTTTAGCAGGTATTTTTCAAGCCATGATAGCAATAGGGCAGTATCTGTTACAGCAATCTCTAATGCTTAAATCTCTTGGAGAACCTATGATATTACCTGTACTGCCCAATGTTGCCAAAATAGTCTTAGATAATGGCAAAGTACTAATCAGGGCTTATGGCACTTTCCCCCACCCCAATGTCCTAGCCGGCTTTTTAATAGTCTCAATGCTCTTTACTATTGCGATAATATTTTACAAGTGCAGAGATTTTGCCTTAGACAAGCCGAAAACAAGACTATTGACAATTCTTCTCTCTTTTGGTCTAATAATACAATTCATTGCCTTTGTCTTCACTTTTTCCCGCACAGCATGGCTGGCCTTCATAATTAGCTTAGTCATCTTTTTCATTCTTACCAGAAAATCATTCCCCAAAATATTTAAAAACATTTCTTCCAACAAATTTTATCACCCGTTATTAATTATTATTTTGGCAATAATTTTCATCATTATTTCCCAATGGCCGCAAATAACCTCCCGCGCATCTATTGAGGACCAGCATGGCGACAGAGCTATTTCCAACAGAGTATTTTATAACCAGATTTCATTTAACATGATAAAAAAAGCCCCCTTCCTAGGAATCGGCTACGGCAATTTTACTCCCCAGATGGAAAACTTTACAGAGCAACAAATTGAATGGTGGCAGTATCAGCCGGCACATAATATTTATTTATTAATCGCTTCTGAAACAGGAATTATTGGATTGCTAACATTTATCTGTTTTCTATTTACTATTTTCTATTTACTATTTTCCTTTGCTTGGAGCCTGTCTACCGTGGATGGTGGATTTCCAGCTTGTATAGTCGATTTTCAATAGACCGTTGGGAGAAAATGCTGAAGCCTCGTAGTCAAATGTAAGGGGTGAATGTTATGTTGGGACTGCATATTGCGGATATTTTAGTGTTGGGGTTATATCTTGTCGGGATAACTATTATTGGGGTCTGGGCGGCAAGGCGGATAAAGAATACTGCCGATTTCTTTATGCCCCGCAGATTCGGCAAAGTGATGATGATAACGCATGCGTTTGGGACGGGCACGCATTCCGACCAGGCTGTCAGTGTCGCATCGAAGAGCTTCACAAACGGGCTTTCCGGTATATGGTACCAGTGGCTGTGGTTGTTCGCGACACCGTTTTACTGGTTGATTGCGCCGGTGATGCGAC
>JAUWOX010000159.1 GCA_030611905.1 bacterium | reverse complement strand
CTTCGCAATCTTCCCCCCACACCGGTAACACTTTTCACCTTCCCGTCCATAAACTTTTAATCTTGACTCAAATTTTCCCTTCTCTCCATAAGCATCAACATAGGCATCCGCCGAAGTTCCGTGCCATTTTATTGCCTCTTGCAAAATTTTCTTGATACAATTATATAAATCCCTAATTTCCTTATCATTTAAATCCCCAGCTTTTCTCGTCGGTAAAATCTTGGCGCAAAAACAAGCTTCTTGCGCATAAATATTTCCCACACCAGCTAACCACTTCTGATCTAACAACAATGGCTTTATTGTCGATCTCTTTCTTTGACCCAACATCTCCTTGAAAACAACCAAAGTAAAATCCTTACCCAATGGCTCTGGTCCAAATTCCTCACTTATTTTTTCTAATTCTTTATCATCAACCAATTTAACCCAACCAAACATCCTCCAGTCATTATAAAAAACTTGATTATTATCTGAAAGAGTAAAAATTATATAAGTATATTTTTTCAACTCCCCTTCTTTGCCAGCCCAAATAACCTGCCCTGTCATCTTCAAATGAATAACTAAATTCATACCTCCTGACAATTTCCAAATTAAAAGCTTGGCCCTTCGCTCAAGCTTTTTAATCGTTTTTCCAGCAACTTCTTTTTCAAACTTCTTAATTGATAAATTCACCAATTTAGCTACTCGAACTTCAACACTTTTAATTTTCTTGCCAACAATCTTTTTTTCTAATTGCCTTTTAATTGTCTCAACCTCTGGTAACTCTGGCATAATTTTTACTTTTTAATATTTTTTTATATCAATCTTTCAATAATTTACAAAATTCCTCAACATCCAAAACCCCTAAATCATATTCTGCAATATTCTGACCCTGCCGAGCAACTATAGCTTTTATTGGATCAAGTTCGACAACCAACCCCATCAACCCATTTTCCAAAAACACAATATCGCCAATTTCAACTGCTTCTTTATTGATAAATAAACCGTCTTTATGTTGACAATAAACATAATAATTCTCCGCCCTTCGATCAAACATGGAATCTTTCGAGGTACTAACATATCCTTCAGAATTCTGAATATAATCTTTAGCCATTTCTTTACCTATATAAATACCAGCATTCTCATAGGCCACCCTTATAACATCAGGATCCTTAAACATGCCCCACCTTAACAATATTTCAACAAAATCCAAATTCTTGGGTATATGCCAATTACCAATCATAGTCTTGGCCGTATCTACTATTTCCTGCCTTGTAAATTTTCCATTTCCATTAGCATCTTTATCAGCAATATTAAAAATACCATTCCCGTTAATATCAAAATCCTCAAAATTTATTATTCTGTCTTTGTCTTTGTCTTCAAAATACAAATCAAAACTATCACCCGCATAAATATGGTCATTTACATAAACAAGCCCCCATGATCCCAAAATAAAGATTATCAAACCGCTTACTATCAAAATTATCTGATAAACTCTCTCTTTCGCCCAGCCCCACAAGAAAACTATCAAAGCAGTAATAATTATCAAAAGCTCCAAAGTATAATTAACTAAAAATATGTTATTTCCAATCCAATAATTTTTAACGAAACCTAGACTTCTCATCCCAATCATCCAATTAGAAAAAGGCGCAAAAACTGTAATACCAGAAGCAATCATATCTAATAACAAATGACTAAAACTGCCAATCAAAATAACCCAGGCCAAAGATTTAATAAATCTCTTTTTCCAGATTAAGCCAATTATATAAATAACTAAAAATATAAAAATATAAAAAACAAATCCATGAGTAAAATAAGTTCGATGAGAACTTTCAGCTGAAAAAAGATAATAATAAATAACATCAAAATCAGGAAATACAGCAGACAAAATACCAACCAAATATAAAATAATCCGACGCTTCTTGTCAAATTTCACTTTATTCCAAAATTTTTCAGTTGCCTTGAGGGCTAAATAGCCAGCCGGCGCATGTGCAAATAACATATTCTTATTATATACAAAAATTTGAATAAAAAAAAGACCTTACTAATGCAAGGCCGTAAAGAACAAAAAGAACAAATCGACAGACAACGCTGCTCGGGCATAATCACCACCGCCTCGAAAAGCGACAGGTGACACGACTGTGACATAGAGCCCTCGGACTCCTTTTCTCGAAGCAGGTCACACCCACTCCAATAGTCACTCCCTCACTTTCCTTCTTTTCCTCTATATCCCGAAGGACTCTCGTAGAGGTTTCCAGGCTTTTTCTCAGACGCTTCACAGCAGTCCACGTCCAGACTAGTTCCTGCGCAAGAGGCTTTTCAACACCACACCGGATGTTGAACGAAAGTTACCCCTATTCCGTTTGACCCTTCCTCTACCTGCCATCAGCAAGAAAGAAAGAATCAGTCCACGCTGCCTGCCGAAACCCAAAAATGTTTCTCAAAAAAATCGACAAAGAGCGCCGAGATGGCAAACCTCCTAAGGATTCGAATCGCCCTTACGGTTGTAGAACGACCACCTCGTTTCCAATCTTCCTCCCCTCTTAAGTAAGCGCGCGGGGAATCGAATCGGCCGGCATCACGCTCTCCGCCGAAAACAAAAGTCTAAAAACTAAGTTAAATCAGCAGAATCAACGCATCATGGTATTCAGGACGAATTGAACGAGTATCGACGCCAACGATCACCGCTCTCGGAGTGATCTCCGGTTCACAGCATCTCGATGCAAATCATCTTTTACTCGCGTCCCTTACGACCCC
>JAUWOX010000100.1 GCA_030611905.1 bacterium | reverse complement strand
TCCTTGTCAAAAAACATAGTTTTTTTCATTGTTACATTGTTGAATTGTTAAACTGTTAACAACAAAACAAATGAGCAATGATGAATTAAATTTTAAATTTATTTTTTATAAAATCTTTTTACTTATTCAATATAACATATTATCAAAAAAAGACGACAAAAGTTATTAACAAATTTTATTTTATCTAGGAGCTAATTAAAATAGGGAAGTTAGAACAGTGAACAAAATATTTGTTCAATAAAAAAGGAGCCTTTCTGACTCCATCAAAGAACAAAATTATGATTCACAGATTTCAAGCTCCTTGCCGAATATTTCAACCAAGCGATCCAATATTTGCTGACAAGGAGTTTTATCGGGCGGCATCTGATAGATAACCAGGGGAGCACCACCGCGCCCATTCGACTGAAGCAAGGTACTCCACTCAGGCGGAGCATGCTCATAAGTCGTGCCTCCATAACAAACCATCAAGCAGTTTACATCTCTCCAACCATCATGATCCCATGGAGCCAAGAGGTACAAGGCTATATCATAGCTTTGTGGAGGCTGCAATTGCGTACCTGCAGCTATGAGATCCCTGACAATAGCAACGCGCAATCTATTTTCGCTCATTGTTTCCTCTCCTCCTTGTTAGTGAGAAAAAAGCACTCATAAAATATACTATCATAGTATAGCAAGACAGTAGATGCGTGTCAATGACCATAATTTATGCACAATTTACAATTGACTCGAGCCTAAAAATTTGCTATACTATAAGTAAGAGCGAATAGCTGACAGCTAATTGCTAATAGAAATCGAGACTATTAGCTGCTGCTGTTAGTTATTAGCCTCAAAATAAAACCAAAACAAAAATAAAATTATTCACATGAAGAAATGGCTCATATTCTTAATAATAGCAGTTTCCGCTGTTTTTTTATTTGGGTATTCAGCCTTAGCTTATGATGTTCACACGCCCGAAGTTAAGGGCTATAACTACAAAACCCAGCATCTAGACCTGGATTTTCTTGCTTTTGATAAAGATTTTAAAGGCGGTGTTAATTTAGCTATTGCCAAATTATACAAGAATAAAAAATCAAGATTTATAATAGCTGGAGCTGGTCCAGGCGGTGGCCCACAGGTTAAAATATTCAATAAAAAGGGCAAGCTCCAGAAAAGTTTTCTTCCCTTCTCAGAAGGTTTTCGCGGCGGTGTTGATGTGGCAGCAGGCGACGTTAATGGTGATGGCAAGGACGAACTTATTTTTTCACAGCTTAGTCATGGTCAGGCTTGGATTAAAGTATATTCATCGAACACAAAAAGTGTTCTCTCTAATTTTCTAGCTTTCGATAAAAGTTTCAAAGGCGGCGCTCATGTTGCATCCGGTGATGTAAACAATGATGGCCGGGATGAAATTATTGTTGGCGCAGGAGCCGGCGGTGGTCCGCAAGTTCGCGTCTTTACAAAACTAGGAAATCCTATATTTTCAACTTTCCCATTTGCTCGAGATTTTGACGGCGGTGTTGATGTCGCCTCCGGCGATGTTAATGGCGATAATAAAGACGAAGTAATTGCCTCACAGGCATCACAAGGACAGGCCTGGGTAAAAGTTTTTAAAGCAAATTCTCAAAAAACAATTTTAGGAAATTTTTTAGCTTATAGTAAAGAACACGAGGGAGGCGCTTCAGTTGCCGCCACTCAATCAAAGAAAAATAAAAAAGCCAGAATTATTACTGGCGCCGGACAAGGCGGAGGACCATCAGTTAGAGCCTTTGATTATAATGGCCGCTCATTAAATAAAGACTTTTTCGCTTTTGATAAAAATTATAAAGGCGGCATTAATGTTGCAGCCGGCAAATTAAAATCAGGACAAAGAAATAAAATTTTAGTTTCAACTCTTGGCTTCACTGGCGAACAGGCAAAGTATCCTTACAACAAATATATCGAAGTAAACATCAGTGAACAAAAATTAAAATATTTTGAAAATGGATATAAGAAAGGAGAGTCTTTAGCGTCCACTGGTACGTACGCTACACCCACACCTCTTGGTACTTTTCGAGTTTTTAACAAGAGAGTTTCAGTCCTTATGGCTGGTCCAGGCTATTATTTACCCGGTGTTCCGTATGTTTTATCTTTTCTCGGCCCCTATACAATCCATGGCACTTACTGGCATAGTAATTATGGTCATCGTATGAGCCATGGCTGCGTTAATCTGCCTACTCCATTTGCCAAAGAACTATACTATTGGGCAGACGTTGGTACACCTGTCATTATTCATAATTAATAAAGCGTAATGTGTAATGGAATAATTTTTACACATTACGCTTTATATGTTAGTTACCAAGTTCGCGCATAATGCCTTTCAAATCAGTTTCGCTTATCTTCCTTTCCTTGCGGAGTTTCCAAAGTACACTTTTTAGCTCATAATCGTTAATACCTCCTGCATCAAGCTTCGGACGTAATTCACTTAATAGTAATTTTCTCTCTGACGAAGTAAGCGAAGAGATTTTAAATAAAATTCTCTCCAATTCACGCGTAGATTTAATTTTTTTCATATGTGTATAAGTTATTTTACTTTTTTCGTTAACTCTGCTAGACTCTACTAAGAATTACTTTTATTATATAATTTTAAAAAGTAATTTACAATTAACCTCCTCAATATTTTGAGGAACAAGGAGAAAAAAATGGAAGCATATTGTGTAAAATGTAGAAAAAAGCAGGAAATGAAAGATCCAAAAGAGATCAAAATGAAAAATGGAAAACCTGCTAACAAGGGAACTTGTCCAGAATGCGGTACAAAAATGTTCAGAATCGGAAAAGCTAAATAGACAAGATTCAAAAAGGGGCATAAAGCTCTTTTTTGATTTGTAAAGAATTGATATAATTAAAATAGTAAAAGCAAGCTATGATTAAAAAGACAATAATATTTATTTTAACGCTGTTGTTCTTGGAGGCAATTGTTTATTTTCAGGAATCAACCGCAGCTATCTTGATTATTGTTATTTTACTAATTGCTCTTTCATTGTTATCAACGATTAAGCTCAAAGTTCTTCACCAAACAGGGTTTCTTGGACAGCTAAACATTACCGTCCTCCCAGCGATTTATTTAATCAGTATTATTACCTTTTTAGTATTTATTCCTTCGTCTTTCTTCTTGCAGCATATATATATTGTTACTGCCAGCATTCTTTTTGTTTTTACTATAAACTGCGCTGAAAATGTTATCAAGGATTTAAAAAATAGAAAATCACTCGCCGCCAACGATTTTTTAATCATCATCTCGGCCTTTCTTTTATACAGCAGCATCCTTGGTTTATCGTTATTTCTAATCTGGCCTATTTGGCTTATAATGCTTTTATTAATAATAGCCACATTTATATTAACTTATGAATTTTTCTGGTATAACCAATTATTTGAGAAGCACATCATTTACACGCTTATTTTAACACTTATAATTTCTGAACTCGGCTGGGCATTGAGTCTCTGGCCAACTGGTTTTATTTCTCGAGCCATTATAATATTTGTCATTTTTTACATTTTTACCAATCTATCCAAACACCACTTCAACAAAACCTTAAACAATAAGATCATTCGCAATAGCATTATTATTAGCTTAATAGTCGTCCTGCTAGTTCTTTTAACCTCAAAATGGACCTTCTAGTCCTATCTTGAATAAACGCCTACCTATGCTCTGCCTACCCTGCTTACACTGCCTCCCGACAGGCAAGCGACAGGCAGGGTTAATTACGCCTGTCCTCCGGAGTGAACGGAGTGAACGAAGGAGGAACGTCATTAGCCGTTTGTAGAGAAAATATTGACAAAATTAGAGCCGTATGCTATATTCTAATGTATGCAAAATTTAACTAAAATTAGACAATTCTGGTATCTAATCGTTATTACGGCCTTGATTTTCGCCATGGTCGGTTTTGGCATTTCTAAGGTGCAAACTCCGCAATATGAATCAACTGTTCAGCTTTTAGTTATTCAGAAATATGGTGAACAATTTGATGCTTTTACAGCCAAAAGGTCAGCAGAAACAGTCGGAGAAACCCTTTCTAATGTAATTTATACCGGATCGTTTATGAAGCAAGTTTTATCAGCTCCGCTTGATATAGAAGACACGTTTTCTAAAGATCCCGAAAAAAGAAAAAAAGAGTGGAAAAAGTCAATCAATGTAAAATTACTAGAATCAGGGAGTCTTGAAGTCTCTGTTTACCAAAGTGATAAAAAGCAGGCCGAACAATTAGCCTACGGAGTCGCCTATATTCTCGTTACTAAAAGCAGTGAATATCATGGTGGCGCCCAACAAATCAAGATTAAAATGGTTGAAAGGCCAATCACTTCGCAGAATCCAACCCGTCCCAATACTTTACTTAACATCATATTTGGTTTTTTAGCCGGACTTTTAACTTCAATCGGTTTAATATTCCTATTGCCAGACGATATATCATTTAACAAAAAAGGAAAGAAAGCTGAACAAAAAAACAGTTCAATAAGAATAGAGTA
>JAUWOX010000110.1 GCA_030611905.1 bacterium | reverse complement strand
TCTTTAAAAGTTATTTTCTTTTTTCCTTTCTCTGGCTCATATTTTTTTGCCTTAGTTTGTCCAAACATCATTGCCTTGCTGTTAGATTTCTGTAAACCTCGCGCCATGAACCAAATAAATACACCAATTAACAAAAATGGCAAAAGAAATGGCAATAAAGTTCCTGCCCAATAAGCCATGCCGGTTCTCTCTTCAATTTTTATATTAACTTTCTCAAACTTATTCGGCTCAACTCCGTAATTATTTAACGAATCAGTCAGCGAAGCCTCTTCTTCCTTTTTAGCTTTAACTTCTTTGTCATCAGACATTTTTATCACCAACTCATTTCCTTGAACCCCGATTTCCTTCACGTTTTCATTATTAATTTCTTGACTTAACTGTGTTAATGAAATTTCTTCAGGTTGAGTAAGTGGTGTCTGATAAAAAGCAAAAATGCTGGCAATTGCTAGAAATGCTATTATTGCAATAATTAAATTTTTGGCTACTTTCTTCATTTTAATTAGTTATATTTATTCATTTGGTTAATTTCCTAGCTTTTAAAACATTTGTAGTTTTTTGATCCGCCTCAAATCTTCTATCGCCTCTCATTCCAGCTACCCAGACAATTTCGTTTTTTTCATTTACAACCAGAGGCATCAAATCCCTTTTAAGCTTAGAAATTTTATTATTAATAAAAAAATCTTTTAATTTCTGCGACCCTGGCAGTCCTTTTGGATAAATCCGATCACCATCTTTTCTGGTTCGTATCGATAACTTTTCCCCTGTTTTGTCCAGATCAATATAAAATACATTTTTACTTATTTTTCCGGCCTTGTCAACATTTTCTGTCTCAAAAGCACAATTTAATTCAGGAATAGTAGTTTTCCCTGGAATTCTAAGTCGCCATTCGCATCCTTGTTTTCGATTTTCTGTTTCTCGTTTTCTAAAATTAATCATGTCATACTCTTTGCAAATTCGCAAGCCCTTAATATCCCGACAAGATCCAGTTTTAGCCGTCTTTAGCATCTTCAAGGTCTCTTCAATCTCTAAAAAACTAATATCTCGTAAATCAGCCAATCTAATCCGCAAAATTGCCCGTTGCAAAGCTTTGTCCAGTTTCAAAAATTCATCCAGTTTCAAGCAGTTTTTGCAACTTAAATCTTTAATCTTTAATCTGTTTTTAATCTCTAGCTTGGCTTGCTTTTCAATAAAATCATAGTCATCTTTCAGAATCCTGGCGTTCTGCACTAAAGTATTCTTAATATTAGGATTAAATTCTTTTTCAACATAAGGAATCAATTTCTGTCTAATCTTATTTCGGGCATAAATTGCTTCTTCATTAGTCACATCAACCCTGAATTTAAGATTATTTTTCATCAAATAAATCAAAACTTCTTTTTTCAAACAATCAAGCATCGGCCTAATAATTTTCCCCTGCTCATATTTAATCCCAGTCAAGCCTCTTAATCCCGATCCACGCATGAAAAACATAAAAATAGTTTCTACATTGTCATCTTTATTATGGGCGATAGCAATTTTGTTCGCCCCAGTTTTTTTCACAATCTCTTCAAAAAAACCATATCTAATTTTTCGCGCTCTCTCTTCAATTCCTTTATCATTCAGCTTCAACTCTTTCACATCTTTGACATAAATTGGCACCTCATGCTTTTTTGCCAGCTCTCTAACATATTTTTTATCTCCAATTGAATCTTCCTCTCGTAGATTATAGTTAACATGCGCCAAAATCAAATCAAAATTTAGCTTTTTACTTAATTTGTGCAGAATATCGAACAAACAAACAGAATCAGGACCGCCAGAAATCCCAAAAACTAGCTTATCGCCTGATTTGATCAAATTATGATCTTTAATTGTTTGTAAAACCCTCTTTAACATAATTCATAGCTTACCATCAATTGTGCAATAAATCAATTTCAATAGACATGGGTTTTGAAATTATTTAACCTAGAATTGCTTATTTAAGCCTTGCCCGCCATCTCTGCTTGTCGGGACAGGTGCTGGCAAGTAGAGTGCACAGAGCGAGCAAGCAATATAAACGGCTACTATCGACGATAATAGCCGTTTATTTTCGCATTTTATTAGGCTAAATTGATTTAATGAGTTTGACAAAAAAACGCATAATTGCTAATATACAACAATTCCTTAATCAGCCCGCTCTTTCCATTACAGGAGGCCAACATGAGACGAGCATTTAAAAGTGCAAAACAATCTCCTGACAAAGACGATCGCCTACCTATTGTCGCCAATTTATACCAACTTGGCCTTAAGCCAAATGAAATTGCTTTTTTGTTATTCTGTTCAAACGGCACAATCAGAAATGATTTAGACGATTTGGGAGGAACCTCGTCATTTAAGACCCGGCCAACAAGCAGACAAAATATTTTCAAAGCGATTTTTTATGAATACGCCTGGATCATACAAGAAAAAATTGCTAATCGCTGGAATAGCCATATAAAGATAATGGAGATGTGTTTAGCGCAATGGCTCGAAATTGACCAAATTATTCTCATGCTCCAGGCCTTAACCGATCAATTGCTGTTAATCCAACCAGATAAGCCAGAAAATCAAGGCTACATTGATTTATTGTATGAACTATTTCCTCAAATTTACGCCAATATTCAACAAACAAGAATGCATTTCTTGCGACAGTATTTCAAAATGGTAGTAGAGAAACGATTACGAACACCTAGATCTTATAATGACCTAACTGAACAATTGGCTAGCCTTGCCTGCGCGAGTTGGCGGCCGCATATTCCACCTGCCTGGACTGATCAAACTACAAGAGTTATTGATCAATGGCTAGGAAAAATTAGTTTTGAAGAAAGACAACTCATTCATAAACGCTTTGGCCTAGGCACAACGCCCATGTCATTAAAAGTAATTGGCATGCAATATGATATAACATATCAGGCAGCTGGCCATAGAATAAAAATGATTATTGCTATTCTCAAAAATCAAATTGATCCTCAACAAGTTCAACTATTCCTACAGCCATCCTATTTAGTCAGTGCTTCTATCCTAGATGCTGATCAAAAAAAGCATATTCTTGATTCTGAAATAGAAATTTTAAGATTACCATTGGTTCTAGAAAGAAGACTAAAAAGACATGGGATCCTTTGGGTTAATGAGCTTGTTCAAAAGAGTGAGTCTGAGTTGGAAGAAATTTTTAGAAGGCTTAGAAAGTTGAATATACAATTAATCAAAAGAGCCCTGCGTATTCATGGCTTGACATTACGAGAGCCCAAGACAGGACAAGGCGCTTCAATTGATTCTCTCTTTTCAAACTTACCCGACTATCTTGCCAAAAGACTTGTAATGCACGACATTCCTGACATTGATACTCTAGCTTCCGAGACTGTTTTATATTTTTTGGGAATACCCCATATTGGTCCAAAAAAAATAGAAATTCTTCGGAAATTTTTAGAGGCACACGGCCGACAATTTGCAGAATAGATCTTTCACATCCTGATTAATTCAGGATTTTTTATTTATATTTTTTTTTGTATTCTAATAAAAAATCAGCCTTCCCAGACTGATTTAATCAATTTAACAAGATTTATTTTTTCTTAACAGTCGTTTTTTTCTTTATTTCCTTCTTTTTCTTAGGATCTGTGGTTTTTTTCTTCTTAGCGCTTTTCTTCGTCTTGACCGTTTTTTTAACCTTATCCGTCTTTTCCGTCTTGGTCTCTTTTTTAACTTCCTCAACTTTTTTTGCCTTCTTTAATGTCAATCCCAGCCGATGCGCTTCTGGTTCAATTGATAATATTTCAAATTCCTTAACGGACCCCGGTTTCAATTTTTCTTTTATCTCCAAGCTTTTATACGGCAATTCGGAAACATGAATTAATCCGTGAATATCTTTATCTAATTGAATAAATACTCCAAAGGGCTTAATGTCCTTTATTGTTCCTTCAACCACCTGTCCCACTTTATACTTCTTGACTGCTTCAATCCAAGGATCTTTTTCTAATTTTTTAATAGACAAAGTAATTTTTGAATCTTCAATTCCGATTATTTCTGCCTTAATTTGATCTCCAATTTTAATAATATTGGCTGGATCATCAACTCTTGTCCAAGATAATTCTGAAATATGAACTAGTCCTTCCAATCCATTGAATTTTACAAAAGCTCCAAAATCC
>JAUWOX010000038.1 GCA_030611905.1 bacterium | reverse complement strand
CATTATTCATCCAATCCCGCGACTCCACAAAACGCAAAGCAGAAAAAACCTCTCTATAATCCTCGTTCTCCAATAGCTGGTCACAATCCTTATAACCAAATGCAGATATTATATTTGGCGGTGGATTTTTATACAAAACCTCTTTTGCTTTATCTTTCTTAATAAAAAAACCCTTGGGATGATCAGAAATATCAAGAACCAAAGTATTCATTTTTTCACATGTTTCCACCTTTTCACAATCTGGCTGGCCCAATATTTCAAAAAGACGCCCATCATCCTTTTTCAACTTACTAATAATCGCATTATGAACATCAATTGCTTTGCTTTTCATTGATAAACCCAAAATACCTAAAATCTCTTTTACTTTAAAATTATTTTCTGCAACGATCTTATCCAAAATCAGACTTTTATTAAATTTCTTTTCCATAAATTCCGCCATCTTCAAAACAACCATCTTGTCAGTCCTTAAAATACTCGCTATTTTTTCTGCCGAAGCATTAT
Organism: bacterium; assembly: GCA_030611905.1. GTDB lineage: Bacteria > Patescibacteriota > JABMPQ01 > JABMPQ01 > JAQVVF01 > JAUWOX01. The sequence goes on along the minus strand of JAUWOX010000038.1, from coordinate 8,251 downwards.
TTGCCATAAAATTTAAAATTTAAAACTATCTACTTTAACTTTTTCAAACTTACCCAAGCTATCCTTTCTTAGCAACCCATTCTTCGCCCCAATTTCTGAAACAACCGAGGATGCATTAGCCGTCGCTAATTGAATAGCATATTCAATATCGTTTTTTAGAATTAAACCAGCTACAAAAGCCGAACCAAAAGCATCCCCAGCTCCAGCCCGCTCTACAGCCTCATTGCCTAAAGCCGAAGCTCGAAAACAAGACTTGTTACTACAAACATCAACGCCTTTCATTCCATTCGTCACAACAACAATTCCATTTGTCAATTTAATCAAACTTCCAAAAATATCACTTATTTTTCCCTCCCCAGTTAATTTTTTAGCTTCCTCCAAATTCAAAATTAAAACTCCAACATTAGATAACAATGATTTTAAATCACCCATTCCTAATTTTAGCTCTTTATGGCCTGGATTCCAAGCCAGACGAATATTCTTCTTAACGGCATAGTTAAAAAAGCTATTCAATAACTCCAAATTACCTCCCACCGATGAAATATAAAACCATTTAGCCTCTAACTGATCAAAATCTATATCTTTAGACTCCATCTCCTGACTCGCTCCCCGATAAACCAAAATTGCTCTGTCCAATTCAGTAGAAAGCACTGTTGAATAAGCTGTATGAAAATCACTAGTTTTTTTAATAAATTTGCTATCAACATTCAGTTCCTTCAAATCATCTAAAACCGCTTGACCTCCTGGATCTTCGCCTATCTTACTTAAACAAGCCACTCGAAAACCTAAATTAGCAAAAGTTGCCGCTGTATTGGTTCCGCCTCCTCCAGTCGAAAAATATAGATCTTCTATTTCAGTCTTAGAACCTAACTCAAAACAAAGCCGATCTTTGACTGGCTTAAATCCCCCTTTCCAAAAAACATCCCTAGTTGCCGAACCAATAGTAATGACATCATATCTCATTTTATTTACGTTTAATTACTTTTTTAATCGCCATTATAATATCTTCTTTAGTCATCATATATTTCTTTAGAAGCTCATTTGGCTGCCCCGATTCTCCAAATTTATCTGAAACACCAACCATTTCAATCGGCACAGGAAAATTTACCGCCAAAACTTCGCTAACTGCTGATCCCATCCCACCCATTATCTGATGATCTTCAACTGTCACTACTGCTCCACACCTTTTCGCCACATCAACAAGCATTTTTTCATCAATTGGTTTAATCGTATGGTTATTAATCACGCTAACATCAATTCCTTCTTTTTCCAAATCATTAGCCGCTAAAAGCGCTTCGTGTAAAAGCGGCCCACAGCCAATTACTACCACATCTTTCCCCTCCCTATAAACCTGCGCTCTGCCAATTTCAAATGGCGTTTTGTCACTAGTAAATACTGACGTTTTTGGCCTACCAAATCTCAAATAAACCGGACCTTTGACATTAACTGCAGCAATTACTGCCTTTTTTGTTTCAATCGCATCACAAGGAACAACCACAGTTATATTGGGAATACATCTCACGCTAGCAATATCCTCTAGAGCCTGATGACTAGCCCCATCGGGACCAACTGTTATTCCCGCATGAGCACCTACAAATTTAACATTAGCCTCACTATAAGCCACGCTAATTCTCAATTGATCCCAACATCTACCCGGACAAAAAACACCAAAACTAGATACAAAAGGAATTTTCCCAGACAAAGCTAACCCAGCCGCAATACTCATCATATTCTGCTCTGCTACTCCCACTTCAAAAAATCTTTCGGGGAACTTCTCTTCAAATTCCTCACATCTCGTCGACTCCGCCAAATCCCCAGTTAAAACAACCACATCTCTATTTTTTTCTCCCAATTCAATCAATCCCTCACCATAACCATCTCTCGTTGCTATCTTCTTCAACTTAACCCTATCAAAAATATCCTTATTTAATTTTAAACTTTTATTTAACATTTCACAAAACTATTTACAATTATCTAATCAAACTCTATTTTTCCTTTCAGGGTTCTCAACTCCTTCAAGGCTTTTTTCCTTTCTTTATTATCCGGCACTTTTCCGTGCCATTCCGGATCAAATTCCATAAAATCAACACCCATGCCAGGAATAGTATGAGCCAAAATCAAAACCGGCTTTTCATAAATTGCTTTTGCTTTATTGCAAGCATCAATTACTTCCTCAATATTATTCCCATCGATATCAATCACATACCAATTAAATGCCTCATATTTCTCTTTTAAAGGTTCAAGCGGCATTACATCTTCAGTAAAACCATCAATCTGAATATTATTACGGTCCATAATCATGGTTAAATTATCAAGCTTGTGTTTTCCAGCAAACATCACCGCTTCCCAAGTCTGCCCCTCATCCTGCTCGCCATCAGAACTTATTACATAAATTTGATGTTTTTTCTTATCTAGTTTAGCAGCCAAAGCAAACCCAATTGCCTGACTCACTCCCTGCCCCAATGGACCTGAAGAATTCTCAACCCCCGGAAGCTCTCGCGCCTTGGGATGCCCCTGCAGTCTTGATCCCATCTTTCTTAAAGTTTTTAATTCCTCAACTGGAAAATAACCAGCATGGGCCAAAGCCGCATATAACACCGGACAAATATGCCCATTTGATAAAATCAATCTGTCTCTATCTTCCCACCATGGATCCTTGGGTCTTTTTTCCAAAATATTAAAATATAAGACCGTAAAAACATCAGCCATGCCCAATGACCCAGCTGAATGACCTGATCCAGCCTCACAAAGCATTTTTATAATATCTTGCCTGATTATATTGGCAAGTTTTTTTAATTCTTCAAAATTATCCATTAACTATTTTCTTAAACTTTTTTATAGTTTCTGCTGGGTTATCGCTCTCAAAAATGGCACTGCCTATCGCCAAAGAATTAGCCCCAGCCTCCACAATTTCCTTCACATTATCTAATTTAACACCCCCATCAACACTAATTATCAAATCTTTTTTTATCCCTCTCAATTTAGCAATCTTATCTAGCACATATTCCTGAAAAACCTGTCCGCTAAACCCAACTCTTATACCCATCACCATTACCGTATCGAGGCCTCCTAAATAATTTTCAATATCTTCAACTTTTGTATCTAAATCTAAGGCTATGCCTATCTCTTTCCCTGATTTTCTAACTAATTTGATAATATAATCTAAATCTCCAACCGCCTCAAAATGCGGAATTATCCTCCGCACATTTTTCAAAACTAACCAATTAGGAATAACCTCATCAACATCTTCTACCATTAAATCAACATCAAAAGAAACATCCGTATCTATTTTATTTATGCTATCAACATCAGCCCAGGTTTTATTAGCAACAAATTTTCCATCAATAACATCTATCTGCATCGTCGAAACTACATTCTCGACTTTCCGTATTCTATCTACGAAGTGCTTTTCACTTTTGACTAATAAAGTTGGAACTATCTCAACGCTATTCATTTTCAATTTCCTTAATTTTTTCTAATCGCCTAACAAATCTCTCTTCATTTGAAAAACCTGTTTCCAAACATACTTCAACAATCTTCAGGGCTTCACCTTCCGACAAAAAATCAACTGGCAGACTAACAACATTTACATCATCGTCAGCCCTAGCTGCCTTGGCCTGCTTCTCACTAAAAATCAATCCCGACCTTATGCCCTTAATCTTATTAGCTACTACATCAACACCAACACCTGAACCACAAATTAAAATCCCCAAACCCTCATTATCACCCGCAACTTTTTTAGCTACTGCATAAGCGTAATCTGGATAATCATCTTTTTCATCATAAGCAATATTGCCCAAATCATCAAAAACAATCTGCTTGCTAACCAAATATTCTTTTATTTTTTCTTTTAATTCAAACCCGCGATGATCAGCTCCCAAATATATCATAAATTTTTTATAATCTGTTATTTGTGATTTGCCTACCTATCAATAGGCAAAGTTTGTTATTTAGAATTTTATATCAACCCTCCTACCTTAACAACATGTTCCACGAGTGTATAAGCATACCCTACTTCATTATCATACCAAGCCAACACTTTAACTAGATCACCATCAACCACTCGGGTAAATTCCAAATCCACAATAGATGCATGCTTATCGCCAATAATATCCGAAGAAACAATTGGATCCTCTGAAACTCGTAAAACATCTTTCCATCTACCAGAATCAGCCGCTTCTTTAAAAATATTATTAATTTCTTCCACACTCACCTTTTTCTTTGCCAAAAAAGTAAAGTCGGCCAATGATCCGCAAGCCACTGGTACCCGAACAGCAATCCCATCAAATTTATTTTCGTATTCTGGCAAAGCCAAAGCAGTTGCCTTCGCCGCTCCCGTAGTTGATGGCACCATATTAATAGCTCCGGCTCTCCCCCGCCGATAATCTTTCTCATCTGGACCATCAACAAGTGATTGAGTCACTGTATAAGCATGAATTGTTGTCATAATCGCCTTATGCACTCCAGGACTTTCGGCCATAACCATTGCAACTGGCCCAACCGCATTAGTTGTACAAGAAGCATTGCAAGTTAATTTATTATCACCAAATTTTTCCTCATTTTCACGCACCAAAACTGTCTGCACATCTCCCTTGCCCGGAGCAGAAATAATCACTCGTTTTGCCCCTGCCTTAAAATGCATTGACGCTTTTTCCGCCTCTGTAAAAACACCGGTTGATTCAATAACCACATCAATATCCAAATCTTTCCATGGAAGCTTCAAAGGATCTTTTTCTGTCAAACTTTCGATCTCTGTTCCATCAACAACTAATTTACTATCTGTTGCCCCAACCTTTCTATCATATTTTCCATAAACCGAATCATACTTTAACAAATAAGCCAAAGAATAACTATCAGCCAAATCATTTACTGCCACCACATCAATGTCTGAATTTTCAAAAGCCACTTTAAAAAATGCCCGGCCAATCCGGCCAAAACCATTTATCGCTATTCTAATAGTTCTCATAAGTATTTTTTTTAAATATAAAATTTTTATCTAATTTTTTCAAATTATTTCTATCCCTTTCCCATTTTTCTGGATTTAAATCAATATAATTTCTAATCCTATTTAATGATTCCTCGTCTCTAACAATATGATCATAAAAACGCGACTGCCATTGAAAATGAAACGACGGATATTCGTCATTAACAAATTTCGTAACGACGGATTTAAACGAACCAATAATAACAGACAACGATTTGGGTTTAGGTGATATTTTCCGGTAGAAACGAGGCATTGCCTCGTTTCTACGATTTGGCATTGCCTCGTTTCTACCACATTTTTTAAAAATATTTATAATCCCATGTATATGATTTGGCATTACAATATGTCTATCTAATTTCACATTTTTGAAATGCTTGGGAATTTCCATCCAAAATTTTTCTGCCATTTCACCAATTACAAACAATTGCATTTCTGAATTTTTGACATCTCCAAAAAAATATTTTCGATCTTTCGTACAAATGGTCACAAAATAATAACCAATATTAGAATAATCCCAATTTTTTAAACGAGCTGATCCTATTCTATATTTATTTTTAAATAAATCCATCCCCCCCTATAAATTACTTCTTAATACTTTATTATACCAAATTATAAAAATTTAAACAAAAACTTTTCTCAAATCAATTCTGCTATTTTTAACATCTATCCCTTCTCTTTCCAAAAATTGACATTAATCAATTTTTTTGCTATTTTCATTATATAATAGTTTTTTATTTTTTATCATGCCGCCATCGTCTAGTGGTTAGGACATCAGGTTTTTCACCCTGCAGGGTGATCACCCCGCTGGGTGGCATCCTGAAAACAGATATGCATTATGTATACGTATTACAAAGTTTAAAAGATTATAATACCTATATTGGCTATACTTCTAACTTACGTAAAAGATTTAAAGAACATAATCTTGGTAAAACTAAATCCCTAAAACATAGAACACCTTTTAAATTAATTTATTACGAAGCATTTTTAAATAAGACTGATGCAAGAAAGAGAGAGATAGAATTGAAGAGAAATAGTTCCAAAAAAAGAGAATTATTTAGAAATATAAAAAAGAGCTTAATTGTGCCGCCATCGTCTAGTGGTTAGGACATCAGGTTTTCATCCTGAAAACAGGGGTTCGATTCCCCTTGGCGGTAAATAAAAACAGAGCGTTGAAGCTCTGTTTTTATTTACACAATCATTTTTAAACCCTTTATTTTATCGTAATAAAAAACCGTTCATCCGAACGGCTATACTAAAGATCAAAACTACAACTTGTCAGCTTCCTGCCGAAGATAATTTTCAATGTCTCCTGCCAAATCAACATAAGCCTGCAACAACCTATTTCCCCCATCCTGTCTTCGCCGCAACACCCACAAAAGAGTACTCATGTGAAAATCTTGCGTCTTTTTCTTCCATCGTTTCGCCGCCATTTTCTGCAACTCTTTTCCAAAGGTAGTATAAAGACTACAAGCCCTATCATCACCCCGACTACTGCATCTATCAAACATCTCCAGAATTCCAATCACTCCATCCTTTTCTGGCTCCAAATCCATCACAAACGAACAATACTGAGCTGCTTCATTCGCCTCTAGAGCATAAAGCAACAACATCTCTCTAATCTGTCCATCACTGTAAGCAGATCTCGGATGCTGCGCCACTTCAATCATGCGAGAAACGAGCTCCGGCAAAAACTTCACCAGGCCCCGAACTCTATCAGGCGTCATACTTCTAACAACAAAAGTAATAAAACCCTTCCGTTCTTCTCCAATTACCTTACTAAAAGGCTCCTCCAAATACATCCCTCCAAACTTATCCTCCAAATAAATCCACCGAGCACTATAAAACATGCGATCAGGACTCACGCACCATAGATGAGCCTTGCCATCATAGTATTCTGTTGCTGGTTGTTCAGGCCGATACTTGTCAACCAATTCTCGAGCAAGCGAATCATAATACTGTCCAACGGTATACTTCATCAAAAACTGCTCCCAACTACCAAAACGATCACTCTTCACAAAAGCAAAACAACCCACAAAACTCATCATCCACAAAAACACGCCTGTCAAAACCAAAAGTCTTGCCTTTCTCTGCATTTTGCCCTCCTTGCGGCCTTTTAGACTCTAAAAAGTGCTTTCCAGTACGGTAATATACACTATCATATTACAAAATAATTGTCAACTCTAGCAACCCTTCGGCTATTAATAAAAGTATGATAATATTAAATTAACTACTATCTAGCCATTAACTCAAATTCATGTCAAAAACAAAAATCATATTCATAACCCTCGCCCTAATCATCACCCCAACATTAATCAGCGCCAATCAGCTTGCCATCATCCCAGCCAATAACTTCACTTATCCGCTTGATTCCTGGCATTTTGACATCGCCGACCAAAAATTCGGCTTTGAACGCGCCCCTGGAATTTTCCATCTTGGCGATGATGTTGCCGCTCCTAAAAATTCACCAATTTACTCTATCGCCACTGGCCAAGTAAAACATATTGGCATTCATACTAATTTTGGAACCGTTGTTCTTATTGAACACACTCTACCTAACCATAACAAAATTGTTTCACTTTACGGCCATCTAAAAAATAACGTTCCTGTCGTTAAAGGTCAATTCGTCAATAAAGGACAAACCATTGGTTATCTGGGCGATTTTCAAGAAAATGGCGGCTGGTCCGAACATCTCCATTTTGGCATTAGAAAAGGACCCTATATTAATGTTAACAAACAATGGGTCTATTGGGGACTTGGCACTCAAGACAAAATCGCTGAATGGTATAATCCAACCAATTTTTTAAAGAAAAAAATAAAATATCAAACTTTTGATCAAGGAAAAATAATCACTGCCCCTAATGCTCCAGGCCGAGCTCATATCAGATTATTCAAAAAAAATAAAAAAGCCATTAAAACTTTTGATTTCTTCGCCTTCTCAAAAAAAAATAGAAAAGGCTGTCAAATTACCCTAGGCGATATTGACAGCAACCAGCAAGATGAAATAATCGTTAGTTCTAATTTTAAAAAACCAAAGATAAAAATATTTAATAAAAAAACCCAGAACCTAATCACCAAATTTCGCCCTTTTAGCAAAAAATATAAAGGCCAAATAAATCTCGCCGCCACTGATCTTGACTCAGATAACCAAGACGAAATAATTGTTACCACTGGCCCCAATCAATTCCCCAAACTAAAAATATTCCAATATAATATTTCCCAAAAAACCATCGAATTATGGAACAATGGAGCAATAGAACAATGGAACAA
>JAUWOX010000120.1 GCA_030611905.1 bacterium | reverse complement strand
CTTTTAAACTTAGAGTGACTTTTAAATACACCAAGAAACTATTTAAGAATCTAAAGAAAAAGAACAAAGGACTTAAAAAAGCAGATCTCTATTTGAAATACAAAACAAAAAAATCTAACTGGGATAATATTAAGAACTTCTGGAAAAAAGCCAAAGTAAAACACAAGACGAAGAAAAGGCGATTTGTTGTCAGCTATTTCACTAAATTCAAGAAGAAGTATTATTCATTTGGGATTGGCTTAAAGTAATTCTCTAATAAGTCTTTAATAACTGAATTCTATGGTTTATACAGCATATAAGCCAATAAAAAAAGCTGGTAGTGAATGTCAGCTTTTTTATTTTGATTATTTTAATATCAGAATAACGAATGAAGACCGTTTGTTTTTGATTTATATTAGCACCCCTTCTGTGTATATTTAAATTTAAAAATTTGAAATATTAATAATTAATTATGTCAGTTTTAATTTTTTAAATAATTCTATGGATGGAGGAGTTAATTTTACTTTTTTTAATTCAGATTTTTCAAACCATTTGTGTTGGGATAATTCATTGCCTAGTTTTACTTCAATTTCATCAGCGTCTTTGTCATTGATTTGTATTTTATAGACGTTAAATGACATTTCGCATTGTATTAATTCGTCGCTGTTTTTTAATTTCTTTTCACATAATCCCTTGCTTTGATTATCAACTAGTTTAGTTTTATATTTGGAGATGTCTATTCCTGTTTCTTCGAGTACTTCTCTTTTTAGAGCTTTGGTGTGATTTTCATCTTTGTTGATGCCTCCGCCGGGGAGATGCCAGTCATGTAGGTAAACACCACCTTCTTTTGGATTTTTTTTACCCATAAAAAGCTTTTCGTCTTTTGAAAATATCAGTGCAGAAACTATGTCTCTTTTAGCTTTTCTCATATTTTTATTATTATAATAATTAATAATTAATAAATGGGGCTATAATCCCATTTCCTTTTTGACTTGTTGCATCGTTTTTTGGGCTTGTTCATGGGCTTTTTTGGCACCTTGGTCAAGGATTTGTTTTATTTTTTCTTTATTTTGCATTAGTTCTTTTTTCTTTTTCTGCAATGGTTTTAGAAGTTCTATGATTTTTTCAGCTAGATCTTGCTTGAATTCAGAATAATTTTTTGTGTTTTTAAATTTATCTTGGATTTGTTGGAGGGTTAATTCAGTGGCAAGGTGGTAGAGTGAAATTAAATTAGAGATAGCTGGTTTTTTTTCTGGATCGAAAATTATTTCTTTATCGGAGTCAGTTACAGCCGACATAATTTTTTTCTTGATAATTTCTGGTGAATCGGAAAGGGCAATATAAGATTGAGAGCCGAGTGATTTTGACATCTTCTTGTTGGGATTTTTTAAGGACATAATTTTGGCGCCAATTTTAGGAATGGAATGCTCGGGAATGGTAAATGCTTGTCCAAATTTATTATTGAATTTTTTGGCAATGGTTCTAGCTAACTCAATGTGTTGTTTTTGATCTCTGCCAACTGGAACGATATTGGTTTTATAAAGTAGGATATCGGCGGCTTGTAGGACGGGATAGTCCAGAAGGCCGATATTTAGATTTTGTTGATGTTGTTCTTTTTTTTCTTTGTATTGTGTCATTCTAAGTAGTTCAGAAAGAGGGGTTATGGTGTTAAGGATCCAGGCTAGTTCAGTGTGTTCTTTAACGGTTGATTGGACAAAGATGATTGATTTATCTGGATTTATTCCAGCCGCTAAATAGGTGGTGGCAATGTCAATAATCTTTTCTTGAAGTATTTTAGGGTCGTAATCAATAGTTATGGCGTGTAGATCAACAATGCAAAAATAGCAGTTGTTATTTTTTTGTAATTCGAGCCAATTTTTTATGGCGCCGAAGTAATTGCCAAGATGAAGTTCGCCTGTGGGCTGGATGCCGGAGAAGATTGTTTTTGACATAAGATTTTATTAATTAAACTTCAATTATTACCGGTAAGATCATAGGTCTTCGTTGTGTTTTAGTAAAAAGAAATTGTCCAATTTGATCACGGACTTTATTGCGGATATAAGTATCATTGGCAGAAGTGCGTGGATCATGATCGACAAGAACTTTTTTAATTTTTTGTTTGGTTTGTTGGATTAATCTCTTAGATTCTTTCATGAAGACAAAGCCGCGGGAAATAATATCTGGATTACCAATCAATTGTCCTGTTTTTCCATCCATGGTTAAAATAATGACAAACATGCCGTCTTCGGCCATCATTTTACGATCGCGAAGAACAATGTTAGAAACATCACCAACGCCGAGGCCATCAACCATGACATGTCCTGCCGGGACATTTCTTTTGGTTAATTCGCCAATAGCTTGTTTTCCTTTTTGCTGGAATTCTACTATTTGTCCATTGTTGGCAATGAAAATGTTTTCGTCTTTGATGATGCCGGTATTTTTGGCAATATCAGCGTGGAGTTTGAGCATATAATGATTGCCATGGACTGGGATGAAATATTTTGGCTTTGTAAGTGTCATCATTTCTGTTAGGTCATCAATGAAGCCATGGCCTCCGGCGTGAACATCCATCATTTTATAATGAAATATGTTGGCTCCGAGGCGAGTTAAGGAATCTTTGAGTCTTTGGACGCTTCTTTCATTGCCTGGAATGACTGATGAGGAAAAAATGATAGTGTCTCCTTTTTCTATTTTAATTTCTTTGTGGTCTTGATTGGCAATACGCATTAAAGCGGCTGACTCTTCTCCTTGAGCTCCTGTGCAGAGGACAATAACTCTTTTGCTAGGTAGGCGGACAGCTTGTCTAGTGCTGACTAAGACATTTTTTCCGGTTTTTAAGTATCCTAATTTCCTAGCAATTTCAACATTGGTTTTCATGGAAAAGCCTTCAATAGCGATTTTTTTATTTAATTTTTCAGCGATAAGAATCACTTGTTGAATACGGGTGATAAGTGAGGAGAAGGTGGCGAGGATTATTCGGCCCTTAGCTTCCGAGATGGTTCTTTGCAATGTTTCCATAATAGTCTTTTCTGAAACAGAATGGCCTTGGCTTTCAGCGTCAGTGCTGTCGGACATTAGAGTTAAGACGCCTTTTTTTCCTATTTGCGCCAATTTCTTTTTATCGGCTGGTTTGTCACCAATGGGGGTGGGGTCGAATTTAAAATCTCCTGTGTGAACAATCGGGCCAAAGGGGGTGTGTACGATGATGCCTAGTCCATCGGGAATATTATGATTAACCTTGAAAAATTCTACTTTGAATTGACCGAGTTGTATTTTGTCATTTTCAGTTATTGTGTAAATAGAAAGCTTTTCTCTTTTTTGAAATTCTTCCTGTCTTTTTTCAATCATAGCTTTGGTCAATCTGGCAGTAAAGATAGTTGGATTGCCTATTTTATCCATTATGTGAGGAATAGCGCCAATATGGTCAAGATGGCCGTGAGTGATAAGAACGCCGCGAATAAAATTTTCTTTTCCACGGAGATAGGCAATGTTGGGAATAATATAATCTATTCCGGGCATATTCTCTTCAGGAAATTGAAGTCCCATATCAATGATTATAATATCGCGGGCATATTCAATAATAGTCATATTGCGGCCGATTTCTTCTAAGCCGACTAAAGGAATGATTTTTAGTTTTGGTGTGTATTTCTTCATGAAATTTAAA
>JAUWOX010000137.1 GCA_030611905.1 bacterium | reverse complement strand
AGTTCTGAGTATCAGAAGCAGTTAAAAGACAAAAGTTTTCCAAAATTAGCTAATACATTTCTTTGTTCTTCAATGATTCAGGAAAGTAGTGGCTCTTATCAAGCTTCTGCTTGGAGGGCAATACATGCTGCTTGGGCCTGTGATGATTTTGGTTTTAATGATTCTGCTAAGATTTGCAGAATAAAAGCCCTAAGTATGATTCGGAAAGCAAAGAGCAAAGGCCAATCATTCATGAAGAGCAAGGAAGAAAGCATGTGTATTCAGGTTGATTTGCTTAGAAGAGCTGAAAAATTTGAAGAGGCTTTAAATTTGATCAAGATATTGTTAAAAGAAGATATTGATGATCTGTTAACGAAAATTTTGCATTTCCAAAAAAAACTCATTGCCAGCTCAGATAAAAAAATGCATAAGGTAACTGAAGCAATTTAAATTTTATTTTATGTTTTTTCAAGCATAACCGGGGGCTAAGTGGTAAGGCTGACTCCCCCCATTTAAGTGGACTCACCGAAGAGTTTGAGATAAAATTAATCTTAGAGATTTGACTTTTCTGTTTCAAATAGAAATAATTGTACTGCATCAATTCGGGAAAGGGAAAAAATCATGCCAGTAAAAATTAAAGATTTTTCAAAACTCAATGGACATCTGAGGAAAAATTATAAAAAAGCCAGAGAGCGTCATCCAACAGAGAACTTAAATCCAACAATCGATATCTGTGGGAAAAAAACACTCGATTATGTTTGTGTGTGTTTATCACATTTCAACAGAGGAATCAAAAATATAACTATACGAGCCATAGGCGGAAGTGTTTCTAAAGGAGTTGAAATATCCAGGATTCTTAACAAAAAATTTGATTTGACTATCGGTGAAAGTCAAATTCAATCTCACCAAATGACCTTTAAAGAAAAGGAGGGTATGAATTATTTGGTGAATACTTCTGGTTTGAAAATAAATATGGCTTTAGAAACACAGAAAAAAAACTCTGCCCAAACAAGATTTGAACTCCCGAGATCAAAATTCATAGATTTTCCTATATATCATCTCTTGTTTGATTGGCAACTGGCACAACACGAAATGCTGGAAATACTTATATCTGATAAAGGTAGAGATATCTCTCTCGCAAAAATTCTCGACAAAAACGGAAAATTCATATGTAAGCGAACTGTTGACAAAGCGAAACATAAAGAATTCTTCAATGGGCTTAGCAATTCCCTCTATCGCAGTGGAATGATATTACCGAGGAATTGGCATAAAATTGCAAAAAAGCTTTCTGAATTTGACGATGTAATCTTAGGCATTGATACGAATATTTTGTACAATTGTACCATTAGCGAACATTTGTTGCCTGCTATCTCATTAATTGACCCGAAAGATTTTGTCCACACTCCCAATTGGATACTTTTTGTAGTCCCCAGCGCTGTCATGCATGAGCTGGAAGAAGCGGCAAATATAAGAGAGAATAATGCTTTGAAGCTAGGGGGTAGAATGGGATTCCGTGCCCTGCAGGAAATTATCGAATTGGGTCAGAGTTCGGATATTCCCGGGATTTCAATAATCATAGTTGGGGAAGCGAATCCCATATTGGATACACGCGTTGAGCTCCAGGGTCTAAGAAAGGATTTTGCAAAAAGAGAAATGAGCAGAAGCCGCACAGAAGAGGGCCGAAAAAGAGCTATCAGATTCACTCGTTCACTAAAGACATCGAGTGGAGACATGATCATTCGAGATCAGTTTAAAGAATTTCTCAAACAAATTAATTTCCATAAAGGCACATATTTTTTAACAGCAGATAAATCCAATACTGCCTTAGCCCGGACAGAGGGATTGCATCCCATATATTTCCCTTTTCCTTTTAAACATTATGAGGATCACGCTGAGTTCAAATCTAACTATATGAGAACAAGAGGAGGAGAAGAAATAGACATAAGTGTCCCCCTAGGTAGATTGATTTATGAAATAGCTGTTCAGTTTGGAACTATAAAGGTAAAGTGGGCTGACAAAGAAATAAGTATAGATTGTGATAAAAAAGGAGAAACACTGGACAACTGGATTTATCGATGCTTGCAGATCGGTCGAAAAGATTTTAATACACTTCTGCCGGAGGATTATACAGGAGTATTTGATTTGAATACCGTGGAAAAAATATGGAACAATCTCGCTGAAAACTTCATGGGATTGGAGGAGATATAGGACATATTGCTTTTTGTAAAAGGTAAGGATTTTTGTATAGCTCCCGGTAAGTAGAAGTGTATAATGAAAAACCTAACTGAGATGCCAATAATAGCTGATCTCTCCAGGATTTAGCAAAAATCCAATTTCAGGCCGAACAGCCATCTATCGAGATTGGCATTCAAACCAATTCCAAGACTAAAAGCAGCAAGAGTTATCCCAAAGGGGATTTGAGAGGTAGCTAAAATAGTCCAAAATACGTATATATATATGAATAAAAAGAAACCACTCTTAACAAGATGAGAATAAAAGCTAAAATATATAGTCAATTATGTGAACTGGGTATTGATTTTTTATTTATTATCAAATAAAATAGATAAAAAGGAGGAGTTCTATGAATTCTTATCATTATCATTCAAAATGTTTTCCTTCTTTCTTAATTGGAATAGCAAGAATTCTAGATATTAAAGGCTCATTGAACCACCACAAACATCTGTATGAATATGACTCAAAATTTGAAGACTTCAATGCTATACATAGTGATTGGAAAGCAGTTGGCGATGACATAAGAGGGGCTTTTAGTGATATTTACTAGTTATCCTCTAAGTAATGCCTAATAAAAAAAACAAATCTTCTAATGCGAAAAGAGCTGATTCAATTAAACCAATAATAGAATCAAAAAAGGCAGATAACGAGCATAGAATATTAAAGACAGAAATACATGAAATAAAAGCTAAGCTTGAGCATTTTTCCGGACCTCTTCCCCCTCCAGAGGCTTTTAAAAAATATGAAGAAACTTTGAAAGGCTCTGCAGATAGAATCATAACAATGGCTGAGAAGCAACAAGACCATAGGCAAAAAATTGAAAAAAAATTTGCATACTCTAACATTACAAATGAAAGATTAGGCCTAATATTCGGATTAATAGTTGCTTTAGTTGCTATTTTTGGTGGTGTATATTGTGTACATATAGGACAACCCTGGACAGGAGCTCTAATTGGGGGTGGTGGAGTAGGGGGTTTAATTGCTGCCTTTGTTCAAGGTTCAAAAGCAATAAGAAGAGAAAAAGAGACCAATAATAAAAAATAAACTCTATTAGGAAAACATTTTTTGGGGGATTAAAATTTCACTAATATGTCCATTGCTATTAATTACTATTAAGGGGCC
>JAUWOX010000013.1 GCA_030611905.1 bacterium | reverse complement strand
ACCATCTGGACTATAATCCACTCTTATCTTTCCATAACCAGCCTTTTTGCCACTGATCACGACATTAACGCTAGGCAAATCATCGGTTGAGTGGCCTTGGGCTTTAGATGCCTCAAGTGTTCCATTTCCAGCACTTCCGTCATGTACAGTTAGGACTTCTTCTGTTAATGATCTTATTCGAACATTATCTTTTTTAAATTCGAGATTAGGAGTCCAATTTGCGTAATCATCAAAGAAGGATCGATTGAAGAAAGAATAAGTCGCTCCGGGCTGGCCGTCAGGAGCGGGTATTGATATTATCCCGCCAGACAAAACATCTTGAGCCAGCATCGGATTTGCGTCAGACATGTCCTGGATAAAGCCGCTCCAAGTCATTCCTATGTCAAAATTGTCTGCTCCTCCACCAACAGGATTTATAATAGGAATTTCTTCTATATCTCCTACCCCTGGAATATTTTCTAGACCTTGCTCGACCAATACATTTTCGTATTCTTGAGATTGGATCATAACTGCCCATTTCAATTTATTGCCCGACGAACCATTGAAATCATAACCTAAAATTCTCTCATTTATATCTATAATAACAGCCTTTGAATAATACTCTTCTTCTGTTTCAAATTCCTGCCAAGTATCGCCGTTATTTTCAGAATATCTAGAAGGTACATACCAAGTTTTGCCGTCATCATTAGACATCAGAATTATAATATTGCCTTTAAGTCGATCATCTTGGAGCATATTGTCAGTTGGTGCAATATTTTCTTTTACTTCAGCAGATTCAATATTGTAATTAGCAGTATTTGCAGAAACATTTTTTGACATAGCCAAGCCTTGAATGAATCTTGTATCAAGGCTGCCCTGTGGATTAAAGTTAGCAAAACCATCTTCGTTTACAGTTGCAAAATAATTTCCTCGTTCTTCTCCACAAGTATCTACTCGCATTTGAGTTCTACCCGGAGAAATTGGAAGTACAGGTGCGTCTTTAGTCCCAAAAAAACCATTATATGCTATGGCGACTTCAGGATTAGATGATTCGACCATTGCCATGGCCATATTATTCTGTTCTCTATTTTCTCTCAAAATATTAAAGTTCAAAGCGTATGGAAAGTCATCATAATTTCGAATTGATCCCAGATCTAAAAAATTAGCCGATGCTTGGACGTCTGCACCGTCTTTTGTTAGACCATCAATATTGACGGTAGCCATATCTGCTCTTGTTAATCCTTCATAGCACTCTCCTTTAGCGCAAAGAAGACCGCAAATTTGTTTAGTCGGTGCTGAATCAAAATCCTCTCCCTTAGTTAATTTGATTTGCTCGCTAGGATTCAACACTAACCCAACACTGCTAATTTGCATTTGAGGATCAGTCATGTCCAAATCAATTTTAGTAGTGTTATCAAACTTTTCTTCAAATTTACATTTAGTAACACCATCTTCAGTCGAACAGCCTGCTGGCAAAGCAAAAAAAGCAAAATAAATTATGCCGCCAAGCAAAATAGCTGCAATCACAGCCGTAAAAATTCCCACACTAGTTTTAGAACGAGTTTTAATTTTTAAATTGTTAGTCATTTTTTTCTTCTTATTATTTTTTTTATTTGTCATAATTTTATTTTTAAATAAAACAATATACTAAAATAAGTATAGCACATTTTATTATTTAAAAAAATAAAAACGGCTATTTGTGAATAGCCGTTCAATATTTAATCATTTTTTAATTCTTTTGCCGCTCGTCTGGCTCGCCTTTTGAATTTATCAACGCCCTCTTTGCTTTGCCTTGAAAATTCATCCGCTCTTCTTAGCCCTTCGCGTTTCCATTCTTCGGCTTTTCTCTTCAAATCTTTTCTAGTCTCTTCGCCAGGTTTAGGGGCGTACAATATTCCCAATAGAGCTCCCAACAAACCACCGATCATAATACCTGCAAGAAAATTTTTACCATCATCATAATTTCGCATATATTTATTATAGTTAATTATTATTTTTCTTTCTCAGAAAATACCGAAGTAATATTTTTAAATTTCTTAAAAATCTGCGAAATAGAAGCAATTGGTTTTAAAATATTTTTATTAATGTCCCTTACGGTTTCGGTTACCGATCCAACAGTTTCAGTTAAATCATCTACCATAGGGTCAACTTTTTCCAATTTTTTATTAACATCCTGCATGGTCTTAGTTGATTCCTTAACTGTTTGCGTTAAATTGTAAATCAGGTAACAAACAAAAGCAGTAAAGGCCACTACGCAAATACTTAAGGCAATAAATAATAGATCCGTGCTTGTGCTTAACATGTTTTTTTATTTTTAATTATTAATTTACTTCTATATATATTATAGCATATTTTAATTCTCATTGCAATATCTTTGTCAAAATAGCAATTCTATGTTAATTTAAAAGGGAATAAGAGATAAAAAAACCAAAGAGTAAAAAGGTGAAAAGGAAATAGTGTAAAAAAGCTATTTCTTTTTAAAGCTTTCCTTTTTTATTTATACCATGACCTTTTTGCCCTTCAGCCTCATTCAGCTATGAAAAATTTCAAATCAAAATTTTTATCCCTGCAGCTCTCTTAGATCCCTTACCCCTCTAAAATTATCACTTTTATCCTTTTAAATAATAATTTAAATTCATGCCCAAAAAACAAAAACCAACACTTTCCCCCGAAGAAGGAATGAGATTAAAACAAGAAAAAGTTGAAAAAGAATTTCAAAAAAAGAGACTCATTATTAAATATAAAAAATTTGTTAAAGTAATTGGAATATTATTAATTATTACAATAATCGGCTTAGCTATCTTTTACGTAGTCAGAAAAGTACAAAAACCACCACTTGAACAAAAAGCCGAACAAATTATTGAAAAGCCGCCAGCTAATTTCGAGATTGAGACTCAGCAAATAAAAATTCTCCCAAATGGAGTCAATCGATATGATGTTTTAGTTATCGTCGCAGATGATGACTTAAATTGGGGGGTTCCCAGGCTTGAGTATAATATTATGCTCGAAAATAAAGATAAGCTCATCGTTGGAGAAAGACAGGGAACTACTTTCATATTACCCGACCAGAAAAAATCAATTATTGAATTAGGGATAGAAACTCAAGGATCAGTAGTTGACGCCTCCGTGGAATTAAAAATAAAAGATGTTCAAAAACTTACGTCTCCTCCAGAATTAAACCTTATAGCTGAAAATTTAACTTATCAAACACTAGATACAAAAAGTAAAGTTAATGGTACACTCGCAAATCAAACCCCTTTCGGTCTTAATGAAATAATTATCAACATCTTAGTCTATGACAAGGCAGGGGAATTACAGGGATTAAATTATACAACTATAAATGATTTATCTTCTAATGCTAAAAGAGATTTTTCAGTTCTCTGGAGAAAGCAATTATCTGTGAAAAAACCCCAGATAGTTGTTGAACCATATGTTAATCCTTACAATTCCGCTCCCTTTTTAGATGTCTATAGCGAAGGACAAATGCTTGAGTATTAGTTTAATTAGCTTTACTAGTTGATCAGTGAACAATCCGTCCTAATCACCAATAAACCAATAAACCATGTTTAAATTTCTTCAAGTTTTTAAAAAACTTGATTGGATTCTATTTGTCGCCGTAATATTTTTAATAAGTTTGGGCCTAATTGCAATAATAAGCACTACCTATCAAGACGGCTTACAGGATTTTGTTATTAAGCAAATAATTGCTGCAGTAATTGGCCTAATTTTTTTATTTGCTTTAGCATTTTTGGATTATAGAATTCTGCAAAATTATGCGTACATTCTATACGCAATCTTTTCTGCTTCTTTAGTCTTAGTGCTATTTTTCGGAACAATATTCCAAGGAACCAGAGGTTGGTTTAATTTTGGCTTTTTTCAATTTCAGCCTGCTGAATTTGTCAAAATTGCCCTAATCATTGTTTTAGCACGCTATTTCGTTCAGGCCAAAAAGCAAAGCAATGTAATACATATTATTGTTTCTGGTTCCATAACTTTGGTTTCAGCTTTCTTAATCATGTTGCAACCAGATATGGGAACAGCTCTTGTTTTAATTGTAACTTGGTTTGGAATGCTGTTAATTTCCGGAATCAAAAAATCATACATTTTTACCATTGCCATTATCGGCCTAGCCGTTGTTTTTGTCTTTTGGAATTTCTTACTTTACGATTATCAAAAAGACAGAATCTTGAGCTTTGTAAGTCCAGAAAAAGATCCTCTCGGAGCAGGGTATAATATGATACAATCCAAGATTGCCATTGGATCTGGGGGAATGTTTGGCAGAGGATTGGGTCATGGCACCCAAAGCCAATTAAAGTTTTTACCCGCTCAACATACCGACTTCATTTTTGCAGTAATATCTGAAGAACTTGGTTTTATCGGAAGTGGTTTTATGCTCATCTTATTTTTTGTACTGTTATTTAGAATATTACGTACAGCCATAAAGGCCAGGGACGAGTTTGGTTTAATGATCGCTTGTGGAGTAGCTATTCAATTTACTTTTCAGATCCTAATCAATATTGGCATGAACTTGGGCATTCTACCAATCGCCGGTGTTCCATTGCCCCTAGTTAGCTATGGCGGCAGTGCTATGCTTGCTTCATTAATATCGCTTGGGATCGTCGAAAGCATTTATGTGAGATATAGAGGATTAGAATTTAAATAATATTACGGTTGAAAATTTTTTACTTGTTTATTATAATATTAATATGACAGAATTTAATTCAAAAAAAAATAAGAAACCACCATTTGATAAAATAAAATGGTTATCAATTTGCCCTTTTTGCAACACAAAGTTTAATATTAACCAAGCTAAAGTTATTGCAGAAAAGAAAGATTCATTTTTGGTTCACGCCCATTGTAAAAAATGCAGGTGTTCGGTTTTGGCTAGCCTAGTTAATAATAGAATGGGCATTAGTTCTATTGGCCTAGTAATTGATTTAACTTACGAAGACGTGTTAAAATTTAAAAACGCTAGACAGATATCCATAGACGATACTCTCGAAGCATATCAGGACTTGTATAAATAAATTATTAATTTATTTATTAAAAAACTCTTGTCAAAAAAAATAATGGTGCTATAATAAACTTTGATTTGCCTAAGATGCTTTTTACTTTAAATAAATGTCAAATATCAAATTAATAGCGACAGAGAGAGATCCTAAAAAATCTCTCAAGAAATTAAGAGAAAATAAACAAATCCCCGCAATATTGTATGGGAAAAATATTAAATCTCTTCCTTTAAGTGTGGATTATTTAAGGTTTGAGGATATTTACGCAGAAGCTGGCGAGAGCACCATTATAGAGATTGATTCAAAGGGAGAGATAAAGAATGCCTTAATTAAAGATATTCAGTACGATCCAGTAAGTAGCAGTATTCTTCATATTGATTTCTACCAGATAAATATGAAAGAAGAAATTACTGCTAATGTAGAATTAAAGTTTATTGGGCAATCAAAGGCAGTCAAAGATGAGGAAGGCGTTTTAGTTAAAAACATTGACGAGATAGAAGTTAAATGTTTGCCGGCCAATCTGCCCAAGGAAATAGTGGTTGATATCGTGTCCCTTGAAACATTTGATGATGTTATTAAGATAAAAGATTTACAAGTTTCTCCCGGAGTTAAGATAGAACTTAGCTCGGAAGAAGTCGTTGCCACAGTTACCCCGCCTCGTTCTGAAGAAGAGCTGGAAGCACTTTCAGAAGATGTCGAAGAAAATGTTGAAGATGTTGAAGGCATCAAAAAAGAAGAGGCCGAAACCACAGAGGGCGAAGGGGGAGAGACCACGGAAAAAACCCAGGAAGAAAAGACCAAACCAGTTGAAGAAGAAAAGAAAAAAGAATAAATTATTATAATACAACGAAACAATATTTTTGCTGATTTATAATTAAATTAATAAAAACTAAAATGTCTCAAGATAATCCCTTAAAACAAATCAAAAAAACTGAAACAGAATCAGAAGAAACGATTAATCAAACCACGCAAGCCAACCAGCAGAAAATTACTGAATTTAAAGAACAGCAAGAAAAGAAACTAAAGAACATTAAAGAAGCAATTCAGCCTGACATTGAAAAAATCCTAAATAAAACTAGGTCAGAAATTCAGGAAATAAAAGAAAAAGGACAAAAAAAGCTCGCTCAAGCTGAAGAGCCCACTCAAATTCCTCAAGGGAAAATCAACCAAGCAGTCAAGTTAGTAGTTGACGAAGCTTTAGATAGCGAATAACTATTAGTTGGTTGCTAATAACTGATAACTAATTATGGCAGTAAGTCCAATTAAAAAACTCCGCCTAATAGCCCTCCAAAAACATCAAAATAAAATTTTGAAGCTTTTGCATAATCTCGGAACAACTGAAATCCTTGTTTCTCCAAAGGAATTAGATTCAAGCGATTTAGCCTCTTTGGAATACGATTTTGCACAAACAAAATTTGCCGTCAAATTCTTAAAAGCAAACAGTACGATCAAAGAAAACCTGGTTGACAAATTGACTGACAAGAAAATTGAAATTACCCCAAAACAACTAAAAAAAGTTGTTAAAACTTTTTCTTACAAAAGAATTGTCAACACTTTAAGTGATTTTGAGGCTAGTCTGAATCAGGATCAAAATGACATCAAGAAATTTGAAGAAGAAAAACAAGTACTTCTTCCCTGGCAAAATCTCAAGATTGCGCCAGATAAGCTTGACTCAAGCGAAACTGTTAGCTCCAGAATAGGAACTCTTACTGAAGAAAACTACCAAAAATTATTAGACGAAATAAAAAAACTATCTGAAAAAACAGACCTTCTAAAAATTAATACCGAAGGCCCAGCCATTTATCTTCAGATAATTTTTCAAAAAGACATTGCTCAAAAAATTAACGAGGTTTTAAGCAAGGTAAACTGGTCTGAAGAAAGCCTGCCTTGTGAGAATTTAGCGCCCGAAAAGGGCATTGCCCATCTGGACGATCAAATCACTAAGCAACAAGACAGCATAAAAGAAATAGAAAAAGAAATTAAGTCATACAGTAAATATCTTAGAAAATTACAAATAGTTTCCGATTACTTGTCCTGGCAACTGGAAGAACAGCTAGCCAAGCAAAAAAGCCAGTACACCAAAGAAACTTTCTCACTCAATTTTTGGATCGAAAAGAATAATGTTGCCAATCTAGAAAAGCAATTAAGCAAAATTA
Source organism: bacterium (assembly GCA_030611905.1). GTDB lineage: Bacteria > Patescibacteriota > JABMPQ01 > JABMPQ01 > JAQVVF01 > JAUWOX01. Next base: position 6,891 of record JAUWOX010000013.1, on the reverse strand, counting down.
CTAAAAATTATTCAATTGAAGAATTACCAATAAAAGATAAATCTAAATCTCCTGTAGTTTTAAAAAATAACAAATTTTTCACTTCTTTCGAAGCAGTCACTGATATCTATGGCGCGCCCAAGCCCAATGAGCCAGACCCAACTCCATTTCTCACTCCCTTCTTCATTATTTTTTTCGGACTAGCTCTTTCTGAAGCAGGTTATGGTCTCGTTCTGATGCTTGGCACTTATCTGATAATGAAAATACTAAAAATACCTCGAGAAGACAGCAAGCTTTTGCGCGTTTTATTCTATTGCGGAATTTCAACCTTTATTTTTGGCGCTCTATTTGGCAGTTGGTTTGGAATAGACTTCAGTGGCCTGCCACCAGCAATAGCCAATGTTTTACAAAAAGTTGAAGTAATAGATGTTGGTCAAAACCCAATTCCGATTCTAATCATGACAATGATCCTTGGTTTCATCCAAATTCTAACTGGTCTAGTTATTAATATATGGTGGTTGACCAAGCATGGCAAAGCCAAAGACGCTATTTTAGATTCTGGTACCTGGATATTCTTTCTATTAGCCATAGTTTTTTATGCCATTACCAAGATGAACATTTTCTCCGAAGCAGTGAACAGTTTTGGACCTTATGTGGTTTGGGCAGGAGTCATCGGCCTGGTTCTAACTCAAGGTCGTGATGCCAAAAATGTCTTTGTTAAATTTTTCAAAGGCGTTTATAGTTTGTACGATTTAATTGGTTATTTTTCAGATGTACTATCTTATTCTCGTCTTCTAGCTCTTGGCTTAGCCACTGGAATCATTGCCATGGTCATAAATTTAGTTGCTATCCTATTTAAAGATATGATACCTTATATTGGTTGGCTAGTTGCCATATTAATTCTAGTTGGCGGTCATACTTTTAATCTCGCCATTAATGTACTGGGAGCCTATATTCATTCCGGTCGTCTTCAATTTGTTGAATTCTTTCCCAAATTTATGCAGGGCGGAGGACGCAAATTCAAACCCTTTGCTAAGGAAGCTTATTTTGTTAAAGTAGTTAATAGTAAATAGTTATCAGTTGGGCGAAATTATTTGCTCGATCAATTATTTTTAAAATTTCTATGATAGACTTAAAAAAACTACAAAAGAAAATCTACGATAATAAGATCGCAAAGGGCTTTAATACAACCGATGTAAATTTTGAATTTAGTTTGACTTACGGCGAACTTGCCGAAGCATTTGAAGCATATCGAAAAAAAAAGCCAGACTTGGGAGAGGAACTTGCAGATGTAGCAATCTATCTTTTAGGACTATCAGCAATTTTGAAAATTGATTTAGAGAACGAAATCTTAAAAAAAGTTAAGAAAAATAAAAAACGTGAGTATCAAAAAAGAAATGGTGTAAATATTCGCACGAAAGATGCATAGAACCCGCAAATAACATCGCCTAACACCGAATATCTGATTCCGCCTTGCTTCACTAGATTGCTTCGTAACTTCAGATATTCGGATACGTTATCAGCAATCAGTTATTCGCACACCAATAACTAATAATAATATACTAATAACAAATAACTAATAACAAAACTATGTTAGGAATCGCACTCGCAATTTGTGGCGCAGCACTTGCCGTAGGTCTAGCCGGAACCGGTTCAGCCCTTGGAGTAGGTATTGCTGGTCAATCAGGATCTGGAGTAGTCTCTGAAGATCCTGAAAAATTTGGCAAGGTTCTTCTACTCGAAGCTTTGCCAGGTACTCAAGGCATTTACGGCTTTTTGGCCGCTATCATGATCTTGCAAAAGGTCGGACTTTTGGGTGGTGAAGTGGTTCAAATTGAGCCAAGCATCGGATGGCAAATTCTATTTGCTAGTTTACCAATTGCTATTGCTGGTCTTTCTTCTGGAATTTTCCAAGGAAAAGTATCAGCCGCAGCCATGGGTATCGTTGCCAAGAAACCAGGTGAATCAGGTAAGGGTATTATTCTATCAGCTATGGTAGAAACATACGCTGTTCTTGGCCTGCTTGCCACTATTCTTTTACTAAACGGTATCAAAGTAGGCTAATTAAGATTTAAGGTTAAAGATTTAAGATTAAAGTAGAAATACTTAAATCTTACAACTGATAACTTAAATCTAGCACTAAACTATGTCCGCAACAGACATTATTAATTCAATTAATAAAAAGACTGATAAGGAAATAGAAGGCTTGAATGAAGAAAACGAAAAAGAACTGAAAAAACTGGAAAAAGGATACACTGAGAAACTTGAAAAGAAAAAAGAGCAATTACTCAAAGAAGTCAAACAAAAAGCTGATAAAAAAATCAGTCAGATTAATTTTCAGCTGAAATTTTTGTTGACCAATAGATTACTGAAAAACAAAAAAGCAGTCATTGACCAAGCCTATCGAGAAAGTCTAAATAAATTATCCTCGCTTGATTCGGATCAATATCAGAAATTGTTAGCTAATCTTCTCAAGACTTTACCTAAATTAAAAACAGGTACAATCGCTCCGGCCAAAGAAAATCAAGATGCAGTCAAGACAGCTTTAAGTAAATCAAACAGCCCTTATGAATTAGCCAGTAAGACAGTAGATGCCAAGGGTGGTTTTGTCTTTGAATCAGGAGGCTTAACGATAGATAACACTCTTGAATCTCTAATCAGCAGCTTAAAAGAACAGACTGAAACTCAAGTTGCACAAATTCTATTTTCAAACTAGATTCCAATCATAAGTTGAAAAATTTAAGCCGTCGATATACTTAAATCTAATAACTTAAATCTTTTCGATGTCCAACTACCAATACGCCGCTGGAGTTATCCGTAGTCTCGAAGCCAGACTTCTATCTCAAAATGATGTAGAGAGAATGGTCGATGCGCCAGACTTAGAAACAGCTTTCAGGGTATTCTATGATACTGATTACGCGGATAACTTAACTGACGTCCAGCCAGAACAATTTAGAAAGGCACTTGATGAAGACTTGCAACAAGCCAAAGATTTGTTATTAAATCTAATTGGGGACAACGAAGATTTGCGCAATTTCTTATTTGTCAAAAATGATATTCGCAATATTAAACTTCTTTTCAAAGCTAAATTTCTTGGCCAAGACCTTTCCAAATTACAAGAAGACTTAGGCATCGGAACGGCTGAGAATTTATACAAATATATTATTGACGAGGACGCATCTGTTTCCATTCCAAAGTTACTAAAAACAATAATTGATCAAGCCAAAGAAGATCTAGCTGACAAAGAAAAGGATCCTTATTATATTGATACTTATTTTGATGAAGTTTATTTTCAAACTGCCAGCCAAGCTGCCAAAAATTTGAATAATGATTATATTAAAAAACTTTTTTCTCTGCAGCATAAATCCAATACTCTTAAATTTTTTGTCCGTGCCAAATTATTAAACAAAGATGTTTCTTTTGTCAAAGACTTTTTACCAAGCAAATATTTATCAGCTTATGAACAAGATTTAGATGAAGCCTTGCGTAGCATTTCATGGCACGGAGCTCTAGAAAAACCAGTTGAAGAATTTATTAATGATAAAGATTTATCAAAATTCGAAAAGAATCTCGAAGACGCAGAATTAGAATTTGTCAAAAAAGCAATATTCATCGCAGCTGGACCAGAATTAATTGTTGCTTATTTCTACGGCAAGAGAAACGCAATCCGAAATGTCAGACTAATTATGACTGGCAAGATGAACAAAGTTCCAGCTGAAAAAATCAAAACTAGAGTACGAGAAATTTACAAAAGTTAATCGCCAAGCAAAATGGACTACAAAATAGCTATAATAGGAAATAACGATTCAATTCTTGGTTTCAAAGCACTCGGTGTTAAGACTTTTGCTATTCAAAATACCGAGCAGGGCTTAGAGGCTCTTAAAAAAATTAAGAAAGCTAATGATTATGGAATTATATTTATTACTGAAGACTGGACTCCGAAATTGAAAAAGGGATTAGATAAATTTGAAGGACAAGCCTTGCCAGCCATTATTTCAGTACCATCTAATCAAGGCTCTACAGGCGAAGGATTGAAAAATATTAGTCGTATTGTTGAGCAAGCAGTCGGCTCTGATATATTATCCAAATAGATTTAAGTTGTAAGTTGCAAGATTTAAGTACGCGAATTTTAAATCTTAAAACTTATAACTTTAATCTTCATTTAATCTTTAATCTGTTAACCTAAATCTAGAATAATGAGAGTTGAAGATTTAAAAGTATATCGTAAATTATTTAAATTGACCCAAGAAATTTATCAGCTAACAATAACTTTTCCAAAACATGAAATGTATGAATTAGGATCACAGTTAAGGCGTTCTTCTAATTCTGCGCCGGCCAATTTAGCCGAAGGGTTTGGAAATCCACATACCAATATTTATACGGAATGCATTAATCGCGCCCAAGGAGAAATTCGTGAAACTAAACATCATTTGAGAATAGCTTTTATGAGAAAATATTTAATCAGGAAAAAACTTGATTACCTTATAGATGAAAATGAAGAATGTTCAAAAATGCTATTCGGTCTCAGCAAATCACTAAAGGCCAAAAAAAGAAAGTAGCGCAAATCTTATAACTTATAACTTATAACTTAAATCTATGGAAAAGCAAGGCGTAATTTCAAAAGTTTCTGGCCCAGTAGTAGTTGCCAAAGGATTAACTGGCGCCAAAATGTTTGAGGTTGTTAAAGTATCTGACAAAAAATTAACTGGAGAAATTATTGAACTCAAAGGAGATACCGCTTCAATCCAGGTTTATGAAGAAACTTCTGGCATTGGTCCAGGAGAACCGGTTTATCTGACTGGCCAGCCTTTATCTGTTGAATTAGGCCCTGGACTTCTCACTAATTTTTATGATGGAATTCAAAGACCATTAGCTGGTCTAGAGAAAGAAGCCGGAGCCTATATTACTCGCGGTATTAATGTGCCCGGTCTTTCTCGTGAAAAGAAATGGAAATTCCAAGCAACTGTTGAGCAAGGAGCCGAAGTTAAGGCAGGAGATGTGATTGGCGAAGTGCAGGAAACAACTCTTATCAAGCACAAGATAATGATTCCACCTAAAATGTCTGGCATAGTTGAAGAAATCAAAAGCGGGGAATTTACTGTTGAAGAACCAGTTACCAAAGTAGGTGGCAAAGAAATCAAAATGCTTCAAATTTGGCCTATTCGACAACCTCGTCCAGTCAAAGAAAAGCTGCAGCCAAAAGAAACATTAATTACTGGCCAGCGCGTTATTGATACATTTTTTCCAATTACCAAGGGAGGAACTGCTTGCGTGCCTGGTCCATTTGGATCTGGCAAAACAGTTGTCCAGCATCAATTGGCCAAGTGGTCTGATGCTGATATTATCATCTTTATCGGTTGTGGCGAGCGCGGCAATGAAATGACTGACGTGTTAACAGAATTTCCAGAATTAAAAGATCCTCATTCAGGTGAGCCGTTGATGAAGAGGACAGTTCTCATCGCCAATACTTCAAATATGCCTGTGGCAGCTCGTGAAGCATCAGTTTACACTGGCATTACTTTAGCAGAATATTATCGTGATATGGGCTACAAAGTTGCCCTTATGGCAGATTCAACTTCTCGTTGGGCAGAAGCCTTGCGTGAAATTTCCGGCCGTTTGGGAGAAATGCCAGGCGAAGAAGGCTATCCTGCTTATCTTGGCTCTCGAACCGCTGCTTTTTATGAAAGAGCTGGCAAGGCTTCTTGCTTGGGTTCTGACGAAAGAGAAGGTTCTGTATCAGTGGTTGGTGCTGTTTCGCCTCCAGGTGGTGATCTTTCTGAGCCAGTTACTCAAAATACTCTACGCGTTGTAAAAGTTTTCTGGGGACTAGATTCATCTCTAGCTTATCGTCGTCATTACCCAGCTATTAATTGGCTGACTAGTTATTCTCTATATCTTGAAGACACTCAAAATTTCATGATCAAGCAAACCAACGAAGATTGGCCAAAGAATCGTGAAGAATCCATGAAAATATTACAGGAAGAAGCTGCCTTGCAAGAGATTGTCCGTTTGGTCGGTTTGGATGCTTTATCTTCGCAAGAACAATGGCTGCTCGAATCAGCCAAATCAATTCGAGAAGATTTTCTGCAGCAAAATGCTTTTGATGATGTTGATGCTTACACTTCGATTAAACACCAATATTTGATGCTCAAAGCTATCTTGACTATGTATCATGAAGGTCTAGCCGCTGTCAAGCGCGGAGTCAAGATTGAACAACTCAATGCTCTAGAAGATTTGAAAACCGAAATTTCTCGCACCAAATTATTGAACGATAAAGAATTAAATAAGATAGAGGACTTGATTGGTAAGATTATTAAAACTGTCCAGTTGCTAAAGACAGAAGAATAATTTAATATAACAATTTAACAATATAATTATGCGACAAGAATATAAAAATTTAGAAGAATTAGCCGGTCCGCTTTTGACTGTCGAAGGTGTTAAGGGTGTCAAATATGAAGAGTTAGTTGACATCAAAGTCCAAGATGGATCAATTAGGCGTGGCCGTGTTCTTGAAATTTCAGATGACAAAGCTGTTGTCCAATTATTTGAGGATAGCCGCGGCGTTGATTTGGATGAATCAAGCGCTGTTTTTCTTGGCAGAACAATGGAGATCGGAGTTTCCCCAGATTTACTTGGGAGAATTTTTGATGGTGCTGGCCAACCAAAAGACAAAGGACCGGAAATAATTCCAGAAAAAAAGCTGGATATTAATGGTGCGCCAATTAATCCTTATGCTCGTGATTATCCAGATGACTTTATTCAAACTGGTATTTCAACAATTGATGGTATGAACCCTTTGGTTCGCGGCCAAAAACTCCCTATCTTTTCTGGATCTGGCCTACCTCATGCCAAGATCGCTGCCCAAATTTCTCGACAAGCCAAAGTGCTGTCAAAAGGCAAAGAAGACAAATC
>JAUWOX010000147.1 GCA_030611905.1 bacterium | reverse complement strand
TAAAATTTAAAGATATTGAAAGCCATCGGGCCATGGGTGATGTTAAAGCAACGCATAAGTTGTTTTTATTTTTGCTGGATAAAATAGGTGGAGCTGATCCAAAGATTTTGAAAGAAATAGCAAAATTGCTAAAGAAACGTGAGTGGGCATTGAAGGATTTATTTATATCAAAAGTTGGTGAGGGAGTCTTCTCCCTCGCCAAAAAAAACCGAAAGAGTGCTGAAGTGGCGAAGGAGAGGACTCCTTCGCCAACGATTAAATTTAATTTAGATAATATTGCCAAACAATTTGCTCAAAAAGGCAAACTAAGCCGGGTTTTTAAGAATTTTGAATTTCGTCCCAATCAGATAGAAATGATGAAGAAGGTTGCTGAAACTTTTTTAGGCGAAAAACATCTAGTATGTGAAGCGGGGCCGGGTGTGGGAAAATCATTGGCTTATCTTTTACCGGCAGTTTATTTTGCAAAAGCAAACCATGAAAAAGTGCTTATTTCTACGCACACACATAATTTGCAGGATCAATTATTAGAAAAAGATATACCAATTGTGCGTGAATCAGTAAATTTTGACTTTAAGGTTAAAAAGCTAGTAGGACGAGGCAACTATTTATGCGTGCGAAGATTTGAAGAACTTAAAAACAAGAAAAAACTAAGCCAAGATGAAATAACTGCTTTAATCAAGATTTTATTGTGGATGCCAGAGACGCAGGAAGGAATTTTGGATGAAATTGCCTGGACATTCGATGAGGACAAAATGAAACAAGTCGTAAATTGCAATAGAGCCTTTTGTCAAAAAAAACAATGCCCTTATCATAGTAAATGTTTTTATTATGGAGCCAAGAAGGAAGCGCAGGGATCAGATATCGTAATTGTCAATCATGCTCTTTTGGCTTCAAATTACATTGATGAAAGGAACTTCCTGGATTATAAGCATTTAATCATTGATGAAGCGCATCATCTGGAGAATTCTATTACCTCGCAATTAACACAGCAAATTTCAAGTTATAAAATTAATGAATATTTGGATAAATTGTTGGCTATTGTAAACGGAGTTAGAAAGAAGGCTGATGCAGAATTAATTGATAAGACTTTAAAGGAAATTGATAAAGTTCAGAATCAGACTAATTTATTCTTCGGCATTTTGGGAATATTTGTTAAAAATTCAGCAGCTCAAGATTTCTATCAAGGCCGGGTTAAATTATTGCTGGATAAACGAACACGAAGCTTGAGTGAATTTTGGAAAGTGTCAGGAACAGTTAATAATTTATTAATGCTGTTCGAGGGGTTGATTGAAATTTTAGGCAAGCTTGTCGATTATTTAAGCATGAATGTTTCGGATAAGAGCAAAAAAATGGAAACAAGCTTATATGATATTCGTGGCTATATTGAAGAACTGGACGAAATTGAAGATTTACTGAAGGAGATTATCGCTAAGCCGGGGGAAAATAAAATTTATTGGTTGAGCTATAGGGATGAACAGATAGTTTTATATTCAGCGCCGTTAAGCGTAGGTAAATTTTTACTGCAAAATCTATTCAAATTAAAAAAAACTATTATCTTGACTTCAGCGACTTTGACTACTGATCAGGGATTTGTTTATTTTGAAAGCAAATTAGGGCTAGACGACAGTTTCAATAAAATGCAAATCCCCTCTCATTATGAATATAAAAAACAAGCTGAAATTATAATACCGACTGATTTTCCTTTGCCAAAATATCCTAATTTTAATAATAAGACTAGTGAAGTATTATTAGACATTGCTAAACGATTAAAAGGACGAACCCTGGCTTTATTTACTTCGTATTCGGCCATTAGAACAGTTTATAAAAAATTGGCTTATGAGTTGCGGAGTGCTGGGATTAGAGTTTTGGCTCAAGGCGTGACTGGCGGCAAAATGAAAATTTTAAATGAATTTAAAAAAAATAAAAAAACTATTTTGTTGGGAACTTCTTCATTTTGGGAAGGAGTGGATATTCCAGGCGAGAATTTATCTTGCTTGATAATTGCTAAACTGCCTTTTGATGTACCAAGCGATCCAATTTATAAAGCCCGAGAACGGCAATACAATAATGGTTTTTATGAATATGCTCTGCCAAAAGCAATTTTGACCTTTAAGCAGGGATTTGGTAGGCTTATAAGGTCGGCTGAAGATAATGGGGTGGTGGTTTTATTGGATTTAAGAGTTGAAAATTCTGGTTATGGATTGAAATTTTTGCAAGCTCTGCCAGAGGTCGGAGTTGAGCATTTAGAAATCGATAAGATTGGCAAAGGAGTTGAGTCATTTATTAATAAAGCTAAAAGCTAATAGATAATAGAAAAACTATTAGCCATTAGCTATTTTCTATTAGCTAATTATAAAAATATGCTAACAATCATCGTCATCGTGGCTTTGATCATTGTCATTTTGATTATTGCCTATTATGTGGCCAGGATTAAGGGAATGAAAAAAGAGCAGGTTGAACCAGCCAATGAGGCGCGAGAAGAAAACAAGGAAGAGAATAAGGAGAAGATAATGAGGTTTTTACAGGAAAAGGACGAGATTAGGAACAATGACGTGGAACAGCTATTGGGTGTTCAAGATGCTATGGCTACTCGTTATTTGGATGAACTGGAAAAAGAGGGTAAAATCAAGCAGGTTGGAGAAGAAGGACGAGGAGTATATTATAAATTGGTTTAAAAACGGCTACTATCGACCATAATAGCCGTTTATTGTTGTTTTTTGCTTTTTATAAGCCAAATTTTTAAACGGCTATTTTCGATGATGGTAACCGTTTCTACCCGCCTTTAGGCGAGGGATAAAGGAGCTTTCGCTCCTGTGAGTTGCCCTCGATTGAAGCTGTGTAGAAATCAATGCCCTTTGACAACAAAGTAGGTGGCACGATGAGAAGAAATGAATAGAAAAATATTCGCGATATTCAATAGGCGATT
>JAUWOX010000152.1 GCA_030611905.1 bacterium | reverse complement strand
CCTAACTTCCATTCCACACCTTTCTTGTAAAATCGACAAAATCTGCGTAGTAAATTTTACCAAATGAGTTAGCGAACAATAAAAAACTATTTTCGTTCCTACTCCTTTAGTTATCCATGCTCTTGCTTTAATCATCTTTCCACTGTGATGACAATGCGGGCATTCTTCTGGAACTACTACAATTGTAGTTTCTACTTCGCAAAAGCCACATTTTACTATATCACCACTTCTACGCTCAACCCACTCTGGCATTTCCATTTCCTACCTCCTTTTTACTAAAGTGCCTCCTATATAAAATCACATCGCATTATAACTACTTTATTTTTTTCTGTCAAATAAAAAAAGCGTGTCCATAAACACACCTTTTTTCCAGAAAAATACTATTTCTTTCCAACCAGCGCATTATAAATCCACGCAAAGATAAATGCTCCAATGAACGCATCACAAAAAGCCAATACCAACCCAATAAATGCCCCTGCCCATGTTGGCACATCGCCAATATACAAACTACCAACAGCAATCAACATACCAATGCCAATACCAAAATCTTTGACAATCAGGGTAAGAAAAAATACTGCTAGTCCCCACACAATCCCTGCTGCCAAACCAAATTTTACTTTGTCCAATTTCATTTTTTTGTTTTTAATTATTAAAATCTCTATTTCTCACCAAAAATGGAAGAAAATTTACCTTTATATAATGTCTTCATTACTTCTTCAGGAGAAAAAACTCTTCCATTCATACATACATATATCCCCACTGACAATTCTTGCACTTTGGCAATCGAATATCCCAAATTAAAAGGTCCATCAGAAGGCGAAAAACCTTGAATAGGAATTATCGAACCTGTAAATATAATCGTCTTATCTTTATCTTTCAAATTCGCTTTCAAATATCTTGCAGTATCAGGCATTGTATAAGTTCCATGCGTAATTATAATTTTCTTACTAGAACTCTCTTCAATCGCTTTAAGAATATTTTCTAAATCATTTTCAGTAAGGCCTCTGCTATCCTTCATACAAACTTCTGTAAAAATAGTCTTTTCATACAATTGCAAACTCTCAATAAACCTAGGAATAACTGATTTTTCATTTGGAACTGCAGTATCTTTTGTCCCATCATAAAAAGAATCTATTGTCCCACCCGTAATAATAAAATGTATTGTCTGTTTATTTTCTTTTGTCATAACAAAACTTATTAATTTAACAATTTAACAATATAACAATTCTGTCTAAACCGCGATATCCCTCTTCCAAAACCAAACCACTCCAATAATAGTACAAATCACAATAGTCCCGCCAAACACCCAATAACTCAAACCATCAATACTATTATCCATCAAAGCTTTTGTATAATCAAAATAATAGAAAAAAGATGCATACTTCAAATCAGCTAAATTATCTTTCAGAGAAGCAATTAAGTTCAGAACGTACATTATCACCATAATCCCCCCAGCTGTCATATAAGTTTTGCTCTTCTCTGAAAAAATAGCAGAAAACATCATTGCCATAGAAAATATTGCCCAAGCAAACAAGAATCCAAGAATCGTTATTGATATAATATTACCTAACTCATAATCCACATCATAAAGCTTACACAAAGGAATAATCGCCAATATCGAACAGATTGTAAACACTATCAAAATCACAAGACCAGCCACATATCGACCAAAAAATATTTTCAATCTTGATACGGGTTTTGCCAATACAATTTCCATAGTTCCTTTTTCTATTGCTCCAGACAAAGAAATACCAGCAAAAGATACCATCAAAAAAATCGCCATTATTGGCCATACAATACTGAATTGTTCTATACTCAAAAAACCCTCAATTGTACTCATATCTACTTCACTAATACCAAAAGCTTTCAAAAATCCTTCTGGATAATTAGCTATCATTTCAGTAAAAGCCTGCGATTGCGACTGAATAGAAGGAAACATAGCTACAAACATCCAAAGAAAGACTATCCCAAATAGACTATATACAATCATTGAAACCTTTCTGTCTTTAATTGTCCGCCATATAATTGCTAACATAATTCATTATTCATAATATTCCAAAAATATCTCTTCCAAAGAAGCCTGTTCAACTTTCAAAAACTTTATATCATACTTGGCCAGCTTTCTCACTAGCAAATCAATATCACCCTTCACTCCAAGCACCAAACCTTTTGCCAATTCATCCCGTATTTCAATATTCTCATCTTCGAAATCTGACTTTTTATAACCATGATCAAAATCAACCCGCACAGTATAAATTCTTTTTTCCTTCAACTCTGCAATATCTTCAACTGCCACCATCTTGCCACCCTTGATAATCCCAACCCGCGAACAAATACGATCAACTTCAGCCAAATTATGTGATGACATAAAAACAGTTGTCCCGGCTTTAGCCCTTTTCTCAATCAACCTATAAACCTCATTTTGCAATAATGGATCCAAAGATCTAGTCGGCTCATCCAAAATCAAAACTTTTGGCTCAAACATAAAAGCCAGGACTACTCCAAGCTTTTGTTTATTTCCAGATGAAAGACTTTTTACTTTTCTATTTACATCAAGCTCTAATAATTTAACCAACTCATCAGCAATATCATTTTTACCGTTCAACTTCCTAATAAAATTAATATGAGTTTTGCTAGTCCATTTTTCATACAAATGCACATCATCAGAAAGAAAACCAATACTCTCTTTTAGTTCAACGGAATCTTTTTGCGCATCTTTTCCCAAAATATCAACCTCTCCACTATCAGGTCGAATAAAATCCATCAAACATCTAATAGTCGTTGTTTTACCAGCACCATTCGGTCCAAGATATCCAAAAATTTCTCCCTCTTTCACATCAAAAGAAATCCCATCAATTGCCTTGACTTTA
>JAUWOX010000046.1 GCA_030611905.1 bacterium | reverse complement strand
AGTCATGAATCTTAAAATCCTTTTTCCTGATAAAATGGTAGAGCTTAACCTAGATTCAGCTTGGCAGGGAATGAAAGATAATTTGGAAAGTTCTCGCCGGAATGATTATTGGTTGGATTTTGCATCTAAAGCTATGCGCCTTAAAATCCTTTTTCCAGACAGAGTAACAGAGCTTGATCTGAATGATTCAGCTTGGCAGGGAATGAGAGATGAATTAGAAAGTTATCGCGATAATAATGAGTGGTGGCGTTTTGCAAATCAGGCAATGTATCTTAAAATCCTCGCCGCAGACAAAGTAGAAGTAACCGATCAAGGTCTAGAAATCACCATGCTCCCCCCAGAATCTTTTAAATCTCCAAAAAAACCACGACCAGAGAGGAAAAACTTTTAAATTTGCATTAAAAAATTATTAATTTTGTGATACAATGGGAATAAGAAAGCATTTTGATCGTAAACCATCAGATGAAGATCTCAAGCTTCAGGATTTGACATTAGAACAGGGACAAAGCTTCGAACTCAAATTCGATCCCGAAACAGAGATCACTAAATCAGATTGGCAGGGACTGAAACAGCAATTGGAAGTAGAACGAAAGAGAAAATGGTGGACATCCTTTGCGAGCCTAGCCGTGAACATGAAAATTCTTCAGCCTGATAAAGCTGCTGAATTAGAGATTGATGACAATGCTTGGCAAAATATGAGACAATTGTTGAAACTTCATCGGAAAGATAGAGATTATCGGGGCGATAGAGATTTGTATAATTATGCCCGATTAGGCATGCAGATAAAAATTCTTCAGCCTGATAAAGCTACTGAATTAGAGACTGACGATGAAATCTGGCAAAAAACGAAACAACATTTAGAAAGTTATTATCATGATAATAGGTGGTATGATTTTGCTTCTGAAGCTATGCACTTGAGAATGCTTCGGCCTGATAAATTTGCTGAATTGAATATTGATGATCGAGCTTGGCAGGGAATGAAACAGCGATTAGAAGAAAATCGAAATAAAAATTGGCGGACTTTTGCCGAGCTAGCTATGTCCATGAAAATCCTTCAGCCTAACAAAGTTGCCGAATTAAATATCAATAAACAGGCTTGGCAGGGAATGAAACAGCAGTTAGAAAAAGATCGAAAAAACTATGAGAAGCTTAATTTTGCCGATCTAGCCATGGCTATGAAAATTCTTGCCGCAGACAAAGTCGAAGTGACAGATCAAGGCCTAGAAATCACTATGCTTCCCCCAGAATCTTTCAAATCAGAAAAAAAGCCGCGACCGGAAAGAAAAAACTTTTAATTAATAATTTTTATTTAATTTATGACAACTAGCATTTGGGTAATAATTGGATTAGTAGCAATATCTTTGGCTTATTTAGTTTGGCTAAATAGAGACAAGTTTAAAGGAATGGGCAGTAAAGTGCGTGGCGGAGGATCCACTCCGATTTTGGATTCTTATTCTAGAGATATAACTGCCGAAGCAAGAGACAAAAAATTAGATCCAGTAATTGACCGGGAAGCAGAGATTAGCAGAGTAACACAAATTTTATCTAGACGAACTAAAAATAATCCCATTCTATTAGGCAAACCAGGCGTGGGTAAAACTGCAATTGTTGAGGGATTGGCTCAAAGAGTTGCTGATAAGACAGTGCCGATCAGCCTGCAAGATAAAAGGGTTTTGGCATTGAATGTAAGCAGTATGATTGCGGGAACTAAATATCGAGGAGAGTTTGAACAGAGATTGAAAAAGGTAATGGGAGAATTAAAGGCATCACAGCGAAGAATTGTTTTGTTCATTGATGAGGTTCATTTGATTGTTCAATCAAAGGGCGCAGAAGGAGCATTAGATCCAGCTGATATTATAAAACCAGCATTGGCTCGAGGAGACATGCAGACGATAGGAGCGACAACTCTAACTGAATATAATAAGTATATTAAACCGGAAGTAAGTTTAGAGCGGAGATTTCAGCCAGTCATGGTTGAACCGCCGGATATGCCAATGACTATAAAAATCTTAGAGGGCTTAAGAAAGGTTTATGAAGAACATCATAAAGTAAAAATTACAGACGAGGCTATCAAAGCCGCAACAGAATTATCTGTTAAATATATTCCGGATAGATACCTGCCAGACAAGGCGATTGATTTAATCGATGAAGGATCGGCCAAGGTCAGATTAGATGTGATAGATGCGCCTAATAAAATAAAAGGGCTAGAGCAAAAATTACAACAAGCCAGAACTGAAGGCAAGACTGAAACCGAGATGGAGATTAATGAAAGAATTGAACGATTAAGACTGGCTTATCAGGAAGATCAAAAAGGCGTTAAGTTGCCCGAAGTGAGAGTTTCTGATATTAAAGACATAATTTCGGCATGGACTGGTCAAAAAATAGATTCTTAAAAAAAATAAAAAAATAATTTTATGCCAGAAACAGTTACAAGAGTCGGCGCTAAAACAAAGGTCGGAACTTTGGTTGGTGTTATTTTTATCGGAGCAGTGATGATGGCTGGTTTGGGTTATACTGTTTATAAAAGTGCCTATAAAAATGAACCCATTCTGCCGGAAAGTGTAGTTAGAAGAGAAGAGCCGGAAATATCTATTAAGGACATGTTTCCTATGATGATTTATAAAGCCGGATGGCCAAGAAGAGTAAGCGGTGTTCCCTCTCGTGTTACAGTTGCTGATGTGGACAAGGATCAAAAGCCGGAAATTATTTTTGGAACTTCGGAACATTATATTTATGCAATAAATCCAGATGGCTCTGAAGTACCAAATTGGCCGATTGAGATTAAGGAATATGACGGAGCTTCGGTCCCGGCTATTAGTAATAATGGTGAGGTGGTAATTGCGACAAAAAAGAATCTTTATGTTTTTGACGGCGAGGCGCAGATTAAAAACGGCTTTCCCAAAGAAGTAGATCTGACTAGAGAAAACTCCCCTATCTTAGCTGATGTTTATGGTGATGCAAAAGAAGAAATTTTGATTTATGATAATGCAAAAATTTATTTGATGAATGAAGATGGAAGTTTGGTAGGCGGCTGGCCGAGAAATGTTCCAGGAAAATTAACTTCTGTAGCGGTTGGAGACTTGGATAATAATGGAAAAGACGATATTGTTTATACGACTTTCTCCGAAGGCAAGGTATTCTCATGGGCTGTAAAAAGCGATGGCGAAGAAATAACTAAGTTTCAGAAAGAATTCTTAATAAATTCTGAACATGTTTCTGTGGCTTTGGGTGATATTGATGGAAGTGGCGATCTGGATATCGCTTTGAATTCTTATAGCGGTAATGTGGCCGTAGTGGCTAATTCTGGAAAATTAATGTTTAGTAATTTAATTGAAGAGAATTTAAGTCCATTAGCCTTAGGCGATGTTAACGGCGATGGCAATCTAAATATCGTAGTGGCTGGCATTGAAAAGATTCATGTCTTAAATGATATGGGGGAAGACATAGATGGCTGGCCTAAAAAAACCACTCGCGAGAAAGTGGAATTTATAAATCTGGCTGATATGGATGGAGATGAAAAAGTTGACATTTTAGGAACATCTTTCGACCGAATTTATATGTGGAAAAGCAATGGTGAATATGTCAAAGACAGCTGGCCATTGGTTACAGAAACAGACGGCGGTAATTTTTTAACTTATCCGACCTTGGCCGACATTGATGAAGACGGGGTCTTGGAAGTCTTGTCTAGCCTGTCTGATGAATCAATCTATATTTGGAACCTGTCTGATTTATACGAAAAGAGCGGCGAGTCTTGGTGGCCGATGGCCAGAGCTGACAAGAGAAACAGTGGATCAGTTTTACAAGAATAATACATTGAAAAATTTGTTATAATTTAAACGGCTCAAACCAAGGAATGAGCCGTTTTAAATTTTAAAAAAAAAGATCCTTGTTGGATCTTAGGTTTTTGACAATACTGCAATTGCAATGAGCTGGTCTAGCGTACTCAAAACTAGACATGCAAATAATACCCCCGTAAGTCGCCTGCTAAAAGCATTGAAGTATGGGGAAGTTGTGGTTGGGCGCGCTATCCGTGCCTACGGGAGGCGACGCAACACCCAATCGTCGTCGTACCAGTCGCCGTAGATGAGCCAACTCCAGTGCCTAATCCAGTGCTGGGAACTCTCGTCCCAGTAGACGTAGTAGACGTAGTCGGAGTAGATGGGATGCCGCCAGTCCGTGAATACGAACACCTTCTTACCCCGATAGATGATGGGGATGTCCTGCTGGTTATCCAGCAGATACTGACCGTCGTCTTCACCGAGGTGCGCCGACATTTCCTTCGCCCGCCAGATCATCGTCTGACTGCCCACGGACTTCTCGTCTCCCCGTAGGAAGCCGAGCATTTCGTAGTGACGATCTTTTATGATCATCTGAGGGTTAAAATAAAGATGATCCGTCCGCAGGGCGTCTTTGTCCAGCTGCTGAATGGCGAGAAGATTCACCTTCGTGTTAGCGCAGCCGGAACCGGTGAAGAGAGAGGAGAAAACTAGAACGAGTACGAGCAGGATCAGGGTAAGATTTTTCACAATTTCCTCCTTTGACCAAGTGACTAATGGCCAGGAGACTAAAAGGAACATGAGTATAACCAAAAGGAATAAAAATGATTTCTCAGTTTTTCATAGAAAGAAGCATAAATCAGAAATTCCAAAAAATAACTCCTTACTTCCATCCCTTACTCTCCTTTTTCTGCTCGAGGATTTCATAATACACTAGCATTTAGTAAATAGGTTGTCTAGGTTTGTTAGGAGTTTTTTATTATTGACAGATTTTTAATTCTGGTATACAATATAATACAACTTTATGATTGCACCCTGAAGACAAGGAGGGAGTCATGGCCAAAGTGGCTATTCTAGGAGGCTCAAGAGCCAATACAGAACGCATTTTTCTGGCAGAAATAATAACACACGCGCTAATAGGTCTTGGTCACGAGGTATATCATGGAGGCGTGGAATCTGGCGTAATGCAAGGTTCAGCAAGAGCTGGTGGTCAAGGAATCGTATTTCAAGCATTGGTAGACCGAGGACTTCACGGCCAGGCTGTCAATGTCAGCTTGAGAGGAGAGTTTGGAGGTTTTGGAGAAATTGATTTTGGACATGCCATTCGTCAGCATTTGTTGACAGTGGAAATGGACTTGGTGATTATGTTTGAAGGAGCGAAGGGAACATTCTTCGAATTAGCTGGTGCACTCAAAGCTGGAAAGACAATTGTCTTTATTGGTCATTACTGGTACCCTTTGACTGAAGTATTGGCCGGATACTTTGGCGATTGTGGTTTCATTGTGGACATTTCAGAAGACGATCCTCTGGATAGCATCATGACTATAATCGAAGCAGCTTTATTATAGAGACGCAAGTCTCTTTTTTTTTGTTTGTTAAACATGTTGGAAAATGTTATTGTGAAAGATAGTCAGGAACTCCTACTCAACTTTAGTTGAGGTTCGGGGAACTTTAGTTCCCGTCGTGGTCAATAAAACTAAATATATGAATAATGTGGCCAGATAACGCAATTTATTTTTATACTCTTTCTACTTTTTTACACTTTCCTTATTTTAAGGAAGATTTACAAAAAGAAATTATTTTATATCAATTCAAAAAAATAAGAGAAAAGTATAAAGTTAAGATAGATTCCTATAGTATCGCGGTAAATCATTTTCATTTGAAATTTTATCTAGAGAGTGGAAGATTAATGAAGCAAATATTGCAGGTTTTACGTGGCGGAACAGCACATGAATATAAAAAGAAATTTAGCGCATTAATGAAATACAAGGAAATGTGGCAAAGCAGGAGGATTTATACAATCGCCTCGCCAGAGATGAGTCGGATGGTAAATGGATATGTAATAGGAAATTTGTTAAAACATAAAGAAGTTAGTACTTTTGAAGAATTAAAAAATAATAGATTTTCAAGCTATTGGTATTATGCTAAGAAATATGGAGACAAGGAAATGCAGAAATTGGTTCGTGCAGTGATTGATATTAATGAATCAAATAAAGGAGAGATTGATCTCGGGAATCTTGTTAAGATAAAATCGTTGACTCAAACTAAAGTTTGCGAAACCCTGACTTCCGCCTTCGCCTGTGGGCTCCGGCGGACAAGAAAGTCAGGTAGGAGACTAAGAAAATATTATGCTAAAATTTTTCAATACTTTAACCAGAAAAAAAGAAGAATTTAAACCGCTAAAAGGCAAGGAAGTTGATATATATGCCTGCGGACCGACGGTTTATAATTATGCGCATATTGGTAATTTGCGGACTTATATTTTTGAAGATGTCTTGAGAAAGACTTTGATTTATAATAATTATAAAGTGAAGGAAGTAATGAATATTACTGATGTGGGTCACCTTGTTTCTGACGCTGATGTTGGAGAGGACAAAGTTGAAGCAGCGGCTAGAAAAGAGAAAAAAAGCGCTTGGGATATCGCTGAATTTTATGCTAAGGCCTTTAAACAAGATTTGAAGCGTTTAAATATCATGGAGCCAGATGAGTGGTGCAAGGCGACTGATACAATTGAAGAGCAGATTGAATTTGTTAAAGGCCTGGAAGATAAAGGATTTACTTATAAGACTGCCGATGGGATTTATTTTGATACGTCTGGATTAAAAGATTACGGCAAACTGGCGAAATTGAATATTGAAGGATTAAAGGTTGGCAAAAGAGTTAAGCAGGGCGAAAAGAAAAATGTTACTGATTTTGCTCTTTGGAAATTTTCTCCGGAAGATGAAAAACGCCAGATGGAATGGGATTCTCCCTGGGGGAAAGGTTTTCCCGGCTGGCATATTGAATGTTCGGCAATTGCCAAAAAATATTTTGGGGATCAATTTGATATCCATGTTGGCGGGATTGATCATGTACCAATTCATCATACTAATGAAATCGCGCAGGGCGAGGCTTTGACTGGAAAGGTACCGGCCAGATATTGGCTGCATGGAGAATTTTTATTGCTGGACAAAGGCAAGATGGCTAAATCTAAAGGTGAATTTATTGCTTTGCAGACATTGATCGACAAAGGCTATAATCCCCTATCTTTCAGATATTTATGCATGGAAGCGCATTATAGATCAAAATTAAATTTTTCTTGGAAAAGTTTGGATGCGGCGCAGAATGCTTTGAATAATTTATATAATAAAGTCCGCGAACTTGATGGCGAGGATAAGGTTTTAGAAAATTACCAAAATGAATTTTTAAATACTATTAACGATGATTTGGATACGCCAAAAGCCTTGACTGTTGTTTGGAAGTTATTAAAATCTAACGAAGATGCTGGGGCAAAAAAAAGCACTCTATTGTATTTTGATAAAGTCTTGGGATTGGGTCTGAGTGAACTCAAAAGAGTTGAAATTCCTGAAAAAGTTAGGAAATTAGTTGATGAACGCGAGGAAGCAAGAAAAAACAAAGATTGGAACAGAGCGGATGAACTTCGGAATTACATTAAGAAAATGGGATATGATGTTGAGGATACTAAAGAAAAGACAAAAATTAGGAAATTAAGAAATTAGGAAATTCCCATTTTATGTTTCCTATTTGTTATTAACTATTTACTAACAACAAGTGTTGTTTTTTTTATTTTTTGATGTTATATTTAAATATCAAAATCAATTATGGAAAAAAAAATACAAGATGAAAAATTGCCGCCGCATAATAAAGAAGCTGAACAATCCGTTCTAGGTTCTTTGTTAATTGATAAAGATGCTATTATTAAAATA
>JAUWOX010000088.1 GCA_030611905.1 bacterium | reverse complement strand
GTCATTAGCGATGGATCAAGCTTCCAAGCCCAAATCGCCAAAGTATACAACCTTCAACCCCTTTCCGCATTAGTCAAAATAGACCAAGCACCCGAAGAAATCCATGGCTACGACCCCGCACAACTAGCATTGCAATGGATCCATCAAACTATTATTGCAGTTAATCAAGCCAGTAAGACTGAAAAAGAACTTGCCTGCGCTCTAGTTGTCGCCGTCAAACTCATCCGTCTCAAAGGAAAATTCACAGCCTTCCTAATGCTCGACCGCCTCAAAGAACCTGTCGAATTAGAACACGATCCCGATCTCTTCCATAGATGGCAGTTCAAAAAAGTTCTTTCCTAATCATCTCTCTCGAGGTGATTTTTTAATTTCCGGACGAACAAGGCATACCCTGTTCGTACATTTGACATATTTAAAAATCAATTATAATATAATATAATCCGCATCTCAAAAAAAGGAGGGAGAAATGTCCAAACAACTGATTGATATGACACCCTTTGCTGGTTGGATTGGAAGAGTGATCGCTATTTCGGATCAAGAATATGAAGGTGGATCAATTCAAGACATCATAATTATCTCAACTGTCGGCGCTCTTGAACATTCCACTCTAGGACAAACCCCAGCTGTATATTTCAAATTCGATAATCCGCTCGATCTTTTCATCCAACTACAAATCCTCAACCCAGACGATCAAATCACATACAAAACTCCTGAACTAGAAAAATGGATTGGACAAACCGTTCTTATTGGCACAAGGGATCAAGAAAAAAGAATGGTTACCACTATTACTGCTATTAAAATTCGTTGTTCTGATCTTCAAATAACCCTAACGGTTGCTTCTCTTAGAGAAACAATCTTTCTTTCTAACCAACCCGACCTCCCAGACCATTACTGGCGAGTAATCAAGAAACTTTCTTAACCCAAGCCCAGAGGAAAAAATGACTCCAGAACAAATCCAGCAGAAAATGGAACGATGGTTCGGAAAAATAATCGTCATTCCTAATAGAGACGGCAGCCTCATCCTAACCACAGTCTGTTATGTTAGCCGCGTTTTACACCCAGATCAAATCCAGCTAGCTACTCCCGTCTCTTACAAAACATTCGCCCCTCAAGAAATAATAACCCTGGACGGTGAAAGGCTTGATCCAGAGATTGCTTCAAGACTCTTAGCACTTCGTGACCAATGGCTCGGAAAAACAATTATCGCTCAAACCCAGAGCCAAACCAATCCAAAAGATACTTTTACCTGCCTGGCACGAATCCAAGGTATCGTCTTGCACGACAAAAAAGTCTCTCTCATAATAATCACAAAAAGAAACTATCTTGAAACCATTTTTGAACCGGACGCACCCAATCTCTCTTCTCATCAGTGGCGCATTACCAAAGTTCTTTCCTAATCATCTAATTTGAGATGATTTTTATTTGTCCAACACTAATTACCTAATTATTTAATTACCACCACAATGTTACTAACACTGCTTGACATTATTGAAAATACACTATATTATATATCAATCGCACCTTAAAAAAAAACAAAGACAAAAAAACAAGGGGGAAAGAAGACATGCAAACAGATGAACAAGTCCAAAAAAATCTCCAAAAAATATTACCATGGATCGGACAAATTGTAGTTGTAAAAACAGAAGACGCTATCGTCCTAACCACCATTCAAGCCGCTTCTTTCAACGATGTCCGAGACCGCACCATTCTAGCCGCAGCCAAAATTGAAGCAAGACTCCACTCTGCAGATGTTCAAAAATTAGAAGACATTGACCCCCAAGAAAAAAAAGAGCTTAATCTCGATCAATTAGCAAAAACAATCGGACAAACGATACAAATGACTGGATCAATCCCATCCGGCAGCAACATACCCATGGCTACTGTCGGTATTGTCGCCGCTGTCAAAATCGTTGACGGCCAGCCCTACCTCCTTATACGAAGATACACTTATGAATTAAAATTCCACGGCGATATTGAAGAAATTTTTGACTGTAGTATGCATCTCCCCACCCCCCGAACCCCAACACCCTAGAGGAGAAAAAAAAATGGACGACCCGCTTCACGCAATACACCAAGAATTAGCCGATTGGCTCGGACAAACTGTTATTCTGAAAGGAATCGACATTACTTACGTAACCACTGTCCAGACTGCCTCCGACAATGAAATACCCAACCGAACTACTCTTACCATTGCTGGAATAAACAACAGAATCGCGCCATCAGATGTAACCAGATTAGAAGATCTTTCCGACGAAGTAAAAGAACAAGACATCGATTTTGATCAACTTGCTCAATTGCTCGGCCGCAAAATCGAAATTACCAGAAGCACTATTCCACCACAAGATGACCCCACCATAGTCTGCAGTACTATCTTTGCCATCAAAATTACCGGAACTGAAACTCTCTTAATCATCGACAGACAACACTCTGAAATCCCCTTTGAACAAGACGACGAATCTCTTTACTCCTGGCGATTGCTCTCTTAACCAAAACCACCTCATCCGAGGTGATTTTTTTTTAATTCAATTAAAATTAGGTCTTAAGTCTTACGTTCCCGTTCTGAATACAAAAATTCATAATCAATCTTAGCATAATCAAACAACTCATCTTCTTTAAAAAATCTTTTCACCTCTGCTAGAGAAGTTTCTTCAGAATCAGAAGCATGAACAATATTAGACGATCCAGAAATAGACAAATCCCCTCGAATACTACCCGCATCTGCTTCATAACCTTTGGTCGGCCCGACAATTAATCTTACCGCTGAAATAGCATTATATCCTTCCAAAACAGCCACAACTACTGGCACGCTTTTCATAAAACCTTTTAACTCTTTAAAAAAAGGCTTGTCCTTATGATGCTCATAATGCTCGTCCAAAGCCATGTCATCAAGCTGAATCATTTTTAATCCAATAATCTTCAAACCCTTTCTCTCAAATCTCCCGATAACCTCACCTAACAAATTTCTCTGCATTGCATCAGGCTTTAAAATAACTACTGTTCTCTCAATTTTATCTGGCATATATTTTTTATTAATTTATTTAATAATATAATAATTTAACTTCTCAACTTCCGTCTTAATTCCTCAACCTTCTTCACAATCTTCAACTTTCCGTCCTCCATAAAAAAATCTTTTAAATTAATTTCTCTAGTCAAGCCCCGCATCATCTTTCTTCGCAGCGATGATTCTTCATGTTTATCCATTGTCGTTCCATAAAAATCCAATAATCTCTGCACTTGATTTTTAATTGAAAATTGAGACGCATTCTCAACAGATTTTGCTGACATTTTATCATACAAAATATCATCGTGCAATAATGTAAAAATCTTTTCTGCGAATAGATCAACATCGTCATTAGGAATATCAAAACCATTTTCCAGATCTTTAACTACTGGAGTTAATCCTTCATCTCTCAACATTACGATTGGCAAACCAGACGCCGCCGCTTCCAATAAAACTAAACTCTGTGTATCAGTTTTAGAGGGAAAAACAAAAATATCTGAACCAGCATAACAATAAGGAACATAATCTTTTCTCACCTGACCGCACCAAACCACTTTATCACTTAACCCTGCCTTCTCAAATTTCTTTTTCAATTCATCCTCGCTCGGCCCAGTGCCAACAATTGCCAAAACCACATCATCACTATTCTTCTCTATTACTTTTTTCAACATATCCACCAAAAATAATGGATTCTTTGGCGGAGCCACTCGACCTAAATATAATAAAACCTTCTTGTCAATTCCAATATTAAATCTTTTTCTAAAACTATCTTTATCAATATCTCTAAATTGACCCAACTCAATACCAGTCGGAATAACAGCGATATCATTTTTAATACCATAATCCTGCAAAATCTTTTTAATTTTCTCTGAAGGCGCAATCAAAGAATCACAACGCTTGCTATAAAAAACTGACACATCTTTAGCCAAATTCATCACTGCCTGATCTGCCCTATACCATCCCTTGAACAAAGAATGTCCAGTATATTTTTCATAAAGAGTGTGATAAGTATGTACCACCGGTAAATTATAAAACAAAGCTACAATGCTTGCATACATTCCCATATAAAAAGGCGTATGCGAATGCACCATGTCAATTTTTAACCTTCTAAAATCCCTAAAAATAGGCGGCAGATTCGGCAAAGTCATAGTAAATTCAGAAAAGACATCTTGCTTTAAAGATTCAATCCGATAAACTCTAGGCGGATCTTCTGGAACTCTGCCATTTTTATCTTTCAATAATGGCGCAAAAATAAAAACCTGATGACCGGCTCTTTCCAACTCATCTTTAAATAAATCTATTGAATAAGCCACCCCTGACATGTAGGGATGATAAGTATCTGTGAAAAACGCTATATTCATCGCAGAATTTTAAATTATAAATTTCGAATTTCAAGTTAATTTAAAATTTTAAATTTAGAATTTAATTAAAATTTATACTTTGAAATTTAAAATTTAATTAAAACTATTATCGCACATCCGTAAAATCACTAGGCTGTCGTCTCAAAACAAAAACATTTACATAATTTTTCACATGATGCCACAAAAACCGCCAAAATCCTTTTTCAAATCTTCTCGGCGAAGTATAAACATGAATAGACGGATCAAAAATAACTTTACCATATTTCCTCAGTTTCTGTCCAAGATAAATATCTTCGGCTGATTTCAAATTCAAATCATATCCACCTGCTTTTGTAAAAAA
>JAUWOX010000035.1 GCA_030611905.1 bacterium | reverse complement strand
ATCCACCATAATTACAGTTTTTCCAGATAAATCCAACTTAACCCTATCCCCCCGATAAGTCTTTAATATTCTTTCTGCTTCTTTCTTTTCTTCATTAGCAGTTCTTTCAATATAATCATCGTCAACTTTATGATCTTCAACTACTTCTTTATTCAAAACAATTTCTCCATCTTCCGTAATTGCTCCAACAGCAAACTCTGGATTCCCCGGCGCGCCAATCTTTCTTGACACTATTAAATCCAATGGCAAATTCAATTTTCTAACCACTACATCTGCTACAACCATCCCGCCTCTTGGCAAACCTAAAACTATTGCGTCTTTACTACTCTTAAACTTTTCCAATGCTTTAGCCAACTTTTCTCCAGCATCAATTCGATCTTTAAATATCATATCATTAATATAATCAAACTCATTTTAATTATTCGAGAAGCATTCGGGAATCCGATTTGAGAAAGATTAGAGAAATCTAAAACCTCATCATCGCTCCCACCCCACCAAGTTCACTCAATTTTTCACTATCAACAACAAACTCAATCTTCGCCCGTTGATTAAAAGCCTTCTGTATCAACTCATCAATTACATCTAACACCTTTTCAGTCTTGGCCTCACAATACGGACAAGTCGTTTCATCTAATCCCAAAAAATCACAATTGGGACATTGCCGGCCACTCGTACTCATTTTAGAATCAACTAACAACATCTTCATATCTCGTTCCATTGCCACCGCCAAAACCTTTTTTAACCCAGCTACTGCCAAGTTTCCATTCAAATTATTATTTAAATCTTCAACCAGCCTTGCTTCATTTTTCCTCTCTGCCTTTTCCTGCGCCTTCAAAGACTGCTTTAAAAAATACTCATTTGGTTTAAAAAGCTCCGTCCCAAAAATACCTGCCACTCTCTTTTGCAAATCCGGATGCAACACTTCTCTTAACACGGCAATGGTTTCCAATTGCCCGCCCAAAAATAAACGATCAAAATTTTGTTCTTTAAACAATCTATAAGTCTGTTCAGCTACATTTTTTAAATGAGCAGTTACTTCATTCTGCACCCATGCCTGATTATTCTTCTGCGACCATCCGCCTCGTTTAGTTTTTCTAGGAGTATCATCAAAAATATAGCTAAAATCCTGCATCTGTCCCAAAAACACTGTAAAAATTTTAGCCTTTTCTTTATCACAAATCACAGTACAATATTTCTCCAATTCATCTAAAACATACAAAAACTGCTCCATATGAATATCTCTTTCAACATAAGCTCCGCTTTTCACCGAGCAGGGAAACTTATAAACCACCCATAAGTCCTTGTCAGAACTGACAAAAAAAGCCATCCCTCTGACATCTTCCTGCAAATCCAATTCAATCCAATCCCAAATCTTTTTCCGCACATCCGCCCCCAATTTATCTTCAACTTTTTTCAATAAATCCTTCAGCTTTTGCTCAATAACTTCCGGCGTATATCGCCTTTGATCACAATTCAAATAAATCGATACAATATCCTCTTTATCGCTTTTTAAACGATTAAGTTTCGTTAGATCATTTTGTTTTGCCATAATTATTAGTTAATAGTAAATAGAAATCAGTAAATAGTTATTCACAAACCCATGAACTATTTTCTAGTTTCTATTTACTGTTTACTATTTATCATTTTACCATAATTTACAAAAAACTTAAAATAATATATACTCTTAAATAATGCGGGATTAGTATAGTGGTAATACATAACCTTCCCAAGGTTGAGCCACGGGTTCGATTCCCGTATCCCGCTAAGTTAAAACAATTTCACTCAATTACTATTCATAAATTATGATAAAAAAATATTTCTTCGAAATACCAATTTATCGTTGCAATCAAGAAAAATATATTAAAGAAATCGATCAAGAAAAAAAACGACTAAAAGGATATTACACTCGAGGTTTAACAAAAGAACAAATAAAAGCATACAATTCCGATAACTTAATAAATAGATCAATAAACAAACCACAATGGAAATATAATGAAATTGTTGGGTTCATTAATTTATATAAATTTGATAAACAAATAAGAGGAGATCTATTCTTTATTAATAATAAAAAAATATCCCATAAAACAAAAACAAAAAAATTTATATATTTAGACAAGGTATTAGAAATATGGTGTCATAATTATACAACCAACCAAGAGATTCAACACGCATTAAAAAAACAATTTGAATATTTGAAAAAAGAAACTAAATTTAAAAACAGACATATTGATCTAACTTCTTTGGAACAAATAAACGATTTCATAAAATGGAAAAAATTACTAGATAATTAAAAGAAAATACATTACTTTAAAAAACTTTTTACTTTTAAACCATATTGCCACCTTAGCTCAGCTGGAAGAGCGACGCTCTCGTAAAGCGTAGGTCTCCGGTTCGAATCCGGAAGGTGGCTATTTATATTTATTAATAAAAAAAAGATCTACCATTTAGCAGACCCACAAAGTACAAAAATATTATTATTAATCAAACTCTCGACGACTGCATCACGCATCCCGGGGACCATCTTACTCTAGCCGAACCCACGTAACGATAGTACCCTGTATATCCACGCTCACCAATCTCGACTTCACATTGTCCAAGCGTTTGCCAAAATGTTATTTTCACAGACCCATCATCTCCATCATCCATGCATCGTTCTTCTCCAGTAAAACCATTCCGTTCTGGCCAACGATCTCCCTGTACGCCACGATACCATCCTGTAGAAATTCCAGATTCATAGTATTCATATTCAAAATCTCCTAAAATCCTCCAAAAAGTCATCGCCCCACCTCCTTTACCCAGTCATTACCAATACCAAAGCATAACAAATCTTTCCCCAAAAATCAATCCTAAATCTAATAAACGGCTATTTACGTCGTTAGTAGCCGTTTATTTAAGCCCAACTAAGCTATTTGCCTTATTTAAGCCAAAACAAAAAACCCGCCATCACAGCGAGCTTGTCCACCGGAGTCTCGAACGAAGTGAGAGACGAAGGTGGTTTTTTTTGTTATTTATAATTTAGTTATTTTATTATTACTCAACAGATTCAACCTCTATATCCTCAATATCAATATCCTCTAGATCTTCCTCTTCATCACCCTCGCTCATTCCCGTAATCGCTGCCTGCTCTTTATCCCATTTTATATCCTTCAAATAAATTTTAACCTTTGCTTTTTTCTTTTCTTCAAAAAACCACTCATCAAAATCATCCTTTACAGTAAACAAAATATGACTGGCTTTAACTTCCTCTTCATCGCCTTGGCCACGCTTCTTAATAACTTTAATAATATGATAACCTTCTTCAGTTCTAATAATATCACTCATCTCCCCTGGATTTAAAGCAAAAGCGACTTCCTCAAACTCCGGTTCCATTTCATCCCTTTCAAACCAACCAATATCACCACCATCTTCAGCAGTAAAATCATCCTGACTAACTTCTTTAGCTAGATTAGCAAAATCCTCACCATTTTTTAATCTTTCCAAGGCTTCTTCTGCCTTACTCTTATTCTTTTCATCTTTCTCTTTTCTCTCTGGAATAACTTTTGTATCCACCAAATACGCCTTACGCAAAAGATCATAATAAAGCGAAGAAACTAAAACTTCATCCTTGAACTCTTCAATTGTCCAATCATATAATTCTTTAATTTCTTTAGCCAGCTCTTCCTCATTCTCATAATCTTCCAAAACATATTGATGTTCTTTTTCAACATCTTCCTTAGTCACTTTCACATCAAACTTTTTAGCCATCTGCAAAATTATTTTATCTTCGATTAATCGATCTAAACCCATTTTTTTAATTTCTAAATCATCAACTGGCTCCTCTTCCTGACCTTCCTGTGAATCATAAAAATATCTCAATGCTTCAAAATTTTTATTCAACCTTCCACCAGATATAAAGCCATTATTTACTCTAGCTACTGGCACAGGCAAAAATTGTCCAATACCTCCTGATAATTTACCTGTTAAACTGAATCTCACCGTTAAAACCGCCAAAACAGCCACAACTAAAATCAAGCCTATCACAACTACATACTTAGACCCTACTTTCTTCTTTTTGACCTCATTGTTAATCTCATTGTCGATTGGTTCCATATATTTATTATTAATTATTAGTTAATAGTATTAGTTAATAATAAACTAAAAACCAATAAATGCAAGTTATAACTGATAACTATTTACTAAAAAAATAACCCCACCACTTCTCTATATTAGAACTTCCCTTGTCATCTTCACCAACGAAGACCACTTGCTCATTTGCATTATCTGGCATAGATTCAATTGAAATAGCAGTTTCACCCTCCTTTTGCACACCCAAATTTTGCCGCGCTTGAATCTCTTTAAAAGAATCAGTATTTAAATAATCTACTAAACCGGCCAACTCTTGATTGTTTCTTTCCAGTGTATCAATCTCCATCTTTACTCTTTCTATTTCTTGATTTATTTGATATCTATTCACTATTTCACGAACTAAGCCCATAGCAATAAAAATCACAAACACTAAACCAAATATGGTTATTAAACGCAAAGATAATTTTTTAGTCAATAACTTTTTTTTCATAACTTTAAATTCAAAATTATTTCACCCTCTCTTTTCCCTTAACGCTTCCGTCCTTTTTATTGTAAACATCCCATTTAACCCTTGAAATAAATTCGACTAATTCTTCGGCTGAAACCTTCTTGCTCGCCAATCTCGCTAATTCCGTAATTAAATCTTGAGTCTTTTTAGGATCACCTAAACTTTCCAAAATCATTTTCTTTCCAATATCTAATTCTATTATTTCCGTACCATAATTAAAAATAGTTGCGAAAAAACCAGGAACCTCATAACTAACATTTACTATATGATCCAAGGGTATTTCTTCAACACTCTTATTAAAAAGACTTTTTTGACTAATCTTTATGATCCGTTGATTTGTAATTACCACACTGTCAAAATACCAGTTTAACCAAACATATAAACCATAACACACAGCAAGTATCAAAAAAAAGGAAAAGATTAATCCCCCCGTCAAACTTCGCAACAACCAAAAAGAGAAAATCAAAAGTATTGCAAAAAATAACACAACCCTTACAATAGAAAACAGACGACTACCCCAGCTTTTACGAAAAACAACCACCACTTCCTCATCCTCTTTTAAATCTTGTGAAAAATAATCTTCAAACATTGACACACTAAATTAAAAATTTCGATTAAAAATAAATTAACATAAATTAATATTCCAATGCGAGAAAAAACCACTAAAAGAATTATTAAAATTATAATTGTAACTATTGCCGGACTTAGCATGATAGCCTGGCTTATACTACCAGCTCTATCTTAGTATAACAAATTTTTTGGTTATTGAAAAACTAACTACACTCAACATACTTGACCACCAGAGCCTGCATATAAAAAACAAATATACTTAGTTATTTCTTCAAAACCTCGAGAAATGCCTCCTGCGGTATCTTCACTTTCCCCATACCCTTCATCTTTTTCTTCCCTTTTTTCTGTTTCTCAAGTAATTTTCGTTTCCTTGTTACGTCCCCACCATACAATTTGGCAGTAACGTCTTTTCTTAACGCTCGAATATCTTCTCGAGCTATTATTTTACCACCAACTGCCGCCTGCAAAGAAACCTGAAAACTCTGCGAAGGAATAACCTCTTTTAATTTTTTTACCAAACTCCTTCCCTCTTTGTAAACTTTTTCTTTTGGCACAATTCTTGACAAAGCTAAAACATTGTCCTCAGCCACCAAAACATCCAATCTAACCAAGTCCATTACTCGATAACCAAAAATATCATAATTTACTGATGCGTATCCAGAAGATACGCTTTTTAATTTATCATAAAAATCTGTAATCACTTCAGCCAAGGGAACATCATAATGCAAAATTGATCTAGTTTCATCTAAATATTCTGTATTTTTATACTCACCCCGATAATACTGCATTAATTCCATTAATTTACCAACATAAGATGCTGGCGAAATAATATCCATCCTTACCCATGGCTCCGCAATATTCTCAACCAAGCTCATATCTGGCAAATCCGCCGCACTATAAATAATCTTTTTTTCTCCCACTTTCATTCCAATCTTATACGCCACCGACGGCACAGTAATAATTAAATTTAACTTAAATTCCCGCTTCAATCTCTCCGAAATAATTTCTAAATGAAGAAGCCCCAAAAATCCACAACGAAACCCTCGACCCAATGCCTTTGAAGATTCTGGCTGATATGATAAAGCAGCGTCATTTAATTTTAATTTAGCTAATGAATCAGATAATTCTGGAAAATCATCAGCATTTTCAGGATAAAAACTAGCAAAAACTACTGGCTTAATTTCTTTATAACCAGACAATGATTTCTCAACATCTAAGCTAGCTATCGTATCACCAACTCGACACTCTGAAACATCTTTTAGCCCCGCCACTATATAACCAACTTCACCAGCTCCCAACCTCTCAACTTTTTTCGGCTCTGGCTTAAGAACGCCTATTTCTAAAACTTCGGATTCATTTCCCGTTGCCATGAATCTAACCATATCGCCCTTTTTGACTTCACCGGAAAAAATACGCACATAAGCAATCGCTCCTTGATATTCACTAAAAACGGAATCAAAAATTAACGCCCTCATCTTATCATCTTTCTCTTTGGACACTGGAATTTTTTCAATAATTTTTTCTAAAACTTGCTCTACTCCCTCGCCGGTTTTAGCAGAAATTTTCAAAATTTCATCTTCCTTACATCCCAATAGTTTAACAATTTCATTACTCACTCGTTCCACATCAGCATTTTCTAAATCTATTTTATTAATAATCGGAACAACTTCCAAATCATGCTCCATTGCTAAATACAAATTAGCAATTGTCTGTGCCTGTACGCCCTTAGTCGCATCCACCAAAAGCAAGGCTCCTTCACAAGCCGCAATACTCCGCGATACTTCATAAGCAAAATCAACATGACCAGGCGTATCAATTAAATTTAAAATATAATCCTTATAATCTAAACGAACTGGCTGGAGTTTAATCGTTATGCCTCTTTCACGCTCCAAATCCATCTGATCCAAAACTTGCTCTCTCATTTCTCTCTTTTCAACAGTTCCAGTCAATTCCAAAAGACGATCTGCCAAAGTAGATTTTCCGTGATCTATATGCGCTATAATACAAAAATTTCTAATATTTTTCATATGCCTCATTCTAACCTAAAACCACTCAATAATCAAGAAGACGAGAAATCATTTTCTCGTCTCCATTTGTTTTTCATCTTTTATTAAAAACTTCTATTTCAACCCTATAGTAAAATAGTATTTCTTCTTTTTAAACTTTCTAAAGAATTTAGCAACAAATTTTCTTTTGCTTTTTTTATGCTCGACTTTAATATTTTTCCAAGCCTTATGTAATGTATGCCACTTTGAATTCTTGGTTCTATATTTCAAACAAAGATCCTTCTTCTTAATTGTTTTATTATTCTTTTTCAATTTTTTAAGAAGCTTTTTTGAATATTTAAAAGTCACTCTGCTTTTATAATGCTGCTTTTTCTTCTTAATTTTATACTTTCTTAAATTTGTTGTTAAGCGCCAATACCTTTTCAAAGAAGTTTTCTTTTTCTTTTTCCATTTCTTTGGATATTTATTAAATTTTTTCCACTTCATCCAATACTGACTATTCTTAGTTAATTTATTAGGAAGCTTTTTAAAATAAATATCTAAAGCCTGCTTGCTGCTGAAAATCTTCTCACCATCAAGATCTGGTATAAGAATTATTTCATCCCCATTGTCAAAATTTTCTTCCTGCTCTTCCTTCTGCTCCTTTTTATTTTGCTCCTGCTGTTCTACATAAGATAAATTCCAAACTTTGGCTGTTGGATTAATCATATCACCAGAATAACCACCAGCATAAATTGAATTATCAGCCGCCTTCATCAAAGAATTAACAGAACTGCCGGATAAATCACCAGTCACATCTCGCCAATTACTTGATAATTTCCATAAACTAGCACTTCCCCATAAATCAATCCCTCCAACATAAACTGAATTATCATAAGCTTCAACTAAAGAATTTATACTAGCCGCTAACAAAGAACCAGTTGCATCCACCCAATCACTTCCAGAATATTGCCAAACTTTAGCTCCCGAAGCAGTGTTGCTTCCTCCGGCATAAATTACTCCGCCAGAAGTCTGCATTAAACAATTAACACTTTCTTCCCCTGATAAAGAACCAGTTATGTCTGTCCAGCTTCCTCCAGAATATTTCCAAATCCTAGCATAATATGGACCTGTTCCGGCCTGCCCTCCAGCGTAAATCGTACCATCAGAAGCTGCCATTAAATAATTAACCCAACTATCACTTGCTAAAATCATCTCTGGATAACCCCAAGTAGAACCATTATAAACACCGACTGCCGCCCGATTTGCCCCACCGGTCGGAAAATTGCCGCCCGCATACATATTATTCCCAACCTGTATTATAGAATTCCCATCAGAACCATTTTCAAATAATTCGCCTGTAATATCTGTCCAAGCAGCTAAATAAACTTTAACCGCTAAATCATTTCCTGCTCCTGTATCCTGACCAGTCGCATAAAAACCACCATTTGAAGCTTGGATTAAAGCTTCTGTATTCAAGCTTGCCCCTAAATCACTCCAGGTTCCATTTAAATATTCATACACTCCACCAGTATAACCTAAATTTGAAGTCCCAATCATCACACTGCCAGTATTAGTCTGAATCAAGGCATCAGTTGAAACCCAACTTAGTAAATTTGTTGATCCCATAATATCTGACCATTCATAAACACTAGCATCCGCCTTTTTGACTGCACAAAAATTTCCCCAGCCAAAAACTACTAGGGCAATAACTAAGGTCATACCCAGACCTCGAAACATTTTTTTCATAATTTTATTTTTAAATTTTTATCTTTTTATATTTTTAAAAAGCCCGCCTTTCTGGCCTCGGTTTCTTGGTTTGCTTAAAATCTTCTTTTTTCATAATAAGCTCTAATCCCTGATCAGTCACTTTCACTTCATCAGCCGCTAGGATTTTCATACACATGGCCTGTTGGAGAAAGCCCCACCTATCATTTTTCCATTCCGCCTCAAAAATCCGCCTCATTCCCTGCCA
>JAUWOX010000163.1 GCA_030611905.1 bacterium | reverse complement strand
AGATGTAGGAGTGTTTGCTAGATATGGTTTTAATGTTTTGGGGATTGATTATTCTGAAAGAGAAGTTGTTTCGGCAAGATCTAGTTTTTCTGGGTTAAATTTTCAAGTCCAAAACGTAGAGGATCTAACTTTTGTAAGTGGTACCGTAGGTGCTTTTTTTATGATAAATGTGATTCACTATGTTGATCAAGTGCGGGCAATTGATGGAATTTTAAGATCTTTGAAGTCGGGCGGTTTGTTCTTTGTTCATTTTAATTTGTCAATTATTGATCGGGATGGAGTAGTGGACTACGAGCAAGATGAGGTAGAGATATTTGATTTGGTTTCTAGTTTTGTAATTTTGCATAGGAGAGTTTTTGAGCGGATAGATAGCGAACCGATTAAGCATGTTCATAAAATTATGGAGTTGATTCTTAAAAAAAGATGATTGTGTTATAACCGAGAATTTCTCGGTTTTTTAATTTGGCTTATTTAAGCCTTTTTTATTTTTGGCTTGGATAAGCTAAAATAAAGTATTTAAACGGCTATTATCGACGAAAGTAGCCGTTAAATCTTGTTTTTTGGATTGGAAAATGATAGTTTGTAGGAAATGCAAAAAGAGGCTAAAAAAATCGTTGTTTGGAATGTGACAGATAGATGCAATATGAATTGTAAGTTTTGTTATGGGCCTGAAAAAGTTGAGGATTTTTCTACTGCGAAAGGGTTGAAGATTATTGATGGATTTAAGAATGATGGAGCGGAGAAGATTGTTTTTACTGGCGGTGAACCATTGCTTCGAGATGATTTGGCAGAGTTGATAAAATATGCTAAAAAGAAAAGGTTGTATACAATTTTACATACAAATGGATTATTATTGACTAAAGAAAAGCTTAGATTATTTGGAAAATATTTGGATCAGATTAATCTACCGTTAGATGGTTATGATGAGAAAACAAATTCTATGCTAAGGAGAAAGGATTCTTTCAAAAAAGTAATGGATATTTTGAAAGACCTAAAAGGAAATGATCTTAGGATAGTAATTTCAACAGTAGTGACAAAATTGAATAAAAATTGTATAGTGAAGATAGGGCAAGTTTTACCTGATTGGGTTTGTAAGTGGCGAATTTTTCAGTTTAGGTCCGAGGGGAAGGCAATAGATGCACAGAAGAAGTGTGAGATTTTAGACGAAGATTTTAGAAAAATTTGTTGTGAAATTAAACAGCAGAATTGGTCATTTGAAGTTCAGTATGTTAGTAATAATGACAAAGAGTTTTATGAATCGTATTGTTTAATTTGAATTTTATGCGCATTGGAATTGATTGTCGAACAATTTTAGATCCAGAAAGTGGAGAATCTGCTGGAGTTGGGCATTATACTTATCATTTAGTTGATAAGCTTCTTGACATTGATAGGGACAACAAATATGTTTTGTTTTTTGATCGGAGAGTTGGGGATGCTGGTTTTTTTAAGCGGGAGAATAGTGAGATTAAATTCTTTCCATTCATTGAGTATAAATCTTTTTTACCAGTGGCTTATTCTCATTTCTTGGTAGCGGCATATGTGGCGCGCGAGAAATTGGATGTTTTTCATGCGCCAGCATGCACTATTCCTTTGGCTTATACTAAGAGTTCGGTGGTGACGATACATGATATGGCTATTTATTATAAACCGGAATGGTTTCCAAAACAGATTTTTTCTACAAGAGTAATAGTTCCGCAAAGTGTTAGAAAGGCCAGGAAGATAATTGCGGTTTCAGATTGTACCAAGCAAGACATTGCTAAATTCATGAAAGCGCCAGAGGAAAAGGTTGTTGTTGTTTATAATGGAGTTGATTCGGAAATAAAAAATAAAAAGCTAGTAGATAGCCGGAAGATGTTGAAAGATAAATTTGGTGTTGAAGAAAAATTTATTGTTTTTGTGGGGACTATTCAGCCAAGAAAGAATGTAATGGGCTTGATTAATGCCTTTGACAAATTGAGAGGGACTGAAATTTTTGATAATTATCAATTAGTGATTGCTGGAAAGAAGGGATGGAATTACGAGGATATTTTTAAATCGATTCGCGAAATGGGATTGACTAAGAAAGTTATTTTTACTGGCTATGTTACATCTGATGACAAGAAATTATTATTAGCTAATTCCTCTTTGTTTGTATTTCCGTCTTTTTATGAGGGATTTGGTTTGTCAATTTTAGAAGCACAGCGAGTTGGTGTGCCAGTAATAACTTCAAATGTTTCTTCAATGCCGGAGGTAGCGGGTGATGGAGCTGTTTTAGTAGATCCATATGACGTTGATTCAATCGGCAGGGCAATTAAAAAAGTGTTGAGTGAGTCAGAATTTAAGTCGGGATTAATTAAAAAGGGGTTTGAAAATGTGAAGAAGTTTTCTTGGGAAAAATGTGCGAGGGGAACATTAGAAATTTATCGTGGAGTAGTAGATAATAATCAATGATCAATAACTAAATAATCAAAGACATTTTTTGATTGTTTGTTATTAGTAGTTGATTATTGATTGTCATTATGAAAATTGTATTTGTATTATTTGCGTTGATTGGCTCGATTTTTATAATTGGCGTTGGTTGTAAAAAAGATGTGGAGCAATCAGTGAATGGGTTGACTGGCTTGGAGTCGGTGAGGATTGAACAGCAGGTCGAGAAGGATTTAGCAGTT
>JAUWOX010000058.1 GCA_030611905.1 bacterium | reverse complement strand
GCCTCAATGTCGCTCTTTGTTGCTGTGTCATCCGTCAATAATTTGATGTTGGATCGGGGAATACCACCCAATTTCTCAAGGTACTTTGCCATGATCTCGGCATCTCTTGCGGCATATTTCACGGAGGGCGGAATGAGTTTTTCCCGGTAGTCACTGATGCCGATTATGATGGCCACATTTTCTTTGTTCTCAAAACCCTTTATCTTTTTTGGGATGTCATCAACATTCACTTCGGAGATGACCTCTACTATTTCTTTCACCTCCACCGGCCTCATGGCTACCTTCAAAACCTTTGTCTCAAGAGGCGAGAACCTCTTGCTTTCTCTTATCTCTATTTTAAGCCTTGCTGATACTGATGGAATATCGGCCGGTAAAACAGCCGCAAGATATGGTGGTTTGAGGAGGTAGAGGGACGGTACTATGGCGTCATAAGTGGATTAAATGAGCTAAATTTTAGATCGATAAGAGTTATAAACTTAGCAAATTTACATATCCAGACGCAGAATCACAACTTTACAATCCCCATAGATAATGGTAGGTAATTAGCCACTAATTGGAGCGGCACAGTCCAACAAAGTTTTATCCATCATCCCGCTGAATAAACGTGTCGTCAGAGCTTTTCAAACTGTTTCCGCCAAACCGGACTTTCCAGGATTCTTATACTGCGGGACAATGGATAAAACTCTATACGTTATGAAAATTGAATATCATTAGGAGAGAAGCGCAATTATGTCCACAAAACCAGACCTCCTTGTAAAGGATAATTTGGTACGTCATTTATCATCTAAGATTGAAAAGCTCAAAGGAATAAGCAACATCATATCCACGATTGATGAAACTCCAATTCTCGATAGTCTATTAGCGATAGCTGTAAGTTATTATGAAGCCGCTATTGTAGATACTGTGCGAGAGTATGCTTATGCTAAGCCTGATGAAATTTATGAATTAATGCTTCAAAAGTTCGACAAGAAAGTCCTATATAACGACAGAGAAGAAATTAGATCAAAAGGGCTTGATGAATATATGATAGAGGCGTTTTTAGATAAAGTAGCATATGGAGACAACAAAACAAAAATCAAGAAGCTTGCAGAACTAACGGGCATCGAGGTGAATCTTGAAAATGAGCGATGGGAAAGAATTCTTGAAATGTTTGCGCGGAGAAATTGCTTAATTCATAATGATTTAATTGTAAATAACACCTATTTCAAACAAGCGGGGCAGAAGGCTGAAAACATATCACAAGGGAAAAAGATTACAATAACAGGGCAATATATATCTGATCGAATTGAAGATTTGAACTCATTGTTTGGGGAAGTTAAGAATAGCTTAGATATAGCATATCAAGATAAAACCCATGTCGCTGCGATCAAGGAATTGTGGGATTATTTGTTTGACAACCATTACCCATTTATTTTTGAAGATTGTTGGAATACAGAAGGGAACTTAATAACATATAAAGGGCCATCTCCTGAAGAAATACAGGAATCTTCTTCACCAAGAATGGTGTGCCTATTTTCTGCTTGGATGTCTTTTTTCGGATATGCATATAATGGAGATCTGAAATATTTTTCAACAATTTTCTACCTTAATGCTAAAGATCGAAAAATGTATACAAAAAAGCTAAAATACCTAATGGACTCCTTTGAAAAAGTTGATTTTCAATGGTTTGGTGTTCAAGTTTATAATAAATCTTCATAACATTATTTTTCACAGGACGCTAAAAAGCGCGCGCCTGTGAAAATGTTATGTGTATAGATAACAAAGTAAAAAGGAAGTCGAAAGTGTTTTAGAACAAATTTTAGGGAAAAGAAAAGTATTAAAATAATTATTTTATGAAAGGAATTCGCATGTTAGAGAAACCAAAATGCTGGGAAAGAAAATGTATGCATTATATCGGGGTTGTTCAACCGGATGGAACGGAGTTGACCGAAACGAATAGTTGTGATGCATTTCCAAATGGCATTCCGCTTGAAATTGCGTATGGAGATAATGACCACACAAAACCATACCCAGGAGACAACGGAATCCAATTTGAAGTGATAAAAGAGTAAAAAATAAAACCAGATGATATCCTTCCAATTTTTTGAAATAACAACAATGAATATACAAAAACGTTACGCGAAATGATTGGGGGGGCTAAGTCTATTTTTGAATAGACACATGTGCATTAAAAAGAATAAAAATGAAATATAAAAATCGTGCATAAACTATAGCTTAAGAAGATAATAGAGGATTAATTATATGACAAATAACTTTTCATGGATACCATTTTACAAAGAACTTGCTGACAACTTGGAAGATTGGGAAAATCGTCAAAATGAATTGATTGAGTTTATTGAAGTATTAAGAAAGAAAAATCTTAAAGTCACTCCACTTAATGACAAGGATGACCAGGATGACAGGTTTTTATTAACAGAAATTGATCCATTTACAGTTTTTGGTGTTTTCAATCGGGGAATTGTTGAAAAAGAAAGAATTGCTATTTTATCCGAGTTTAAAAAGAAGTTTGATATTAATAGTCCATTGCCTGTGGACTTTACCGGCATACCAATACTTAATAACCAAAGATCATGGTTTTTTGCTTATCAATATAAGAGAAAAAAAGAA
The DNA here is from genome assembly GCA_030611905.1 of bacterium. Lineage (GTDB taxonomy): Bacteria > Patescibacteriota > JABMPQ01 > JABMPQ01 > JAQVVF01 > JAUWOX01. Next base: position 4,049 of record JAUWOX010000058.1, on the reverse strand, counting down.
GACATTCCAAAATTGTGGCATGTGTTCAAACTCGCATTGAGAAAAGACGCAAAAGAGAACAAAGATTTTCATAAAGCTTTTGATGAGGCACTTCAGGTTTGGGGAGTAAATACAAATCTGACAATGGGATTGTTCTGGATGCGACCTGAACAGTTTTTAAACCTTGATAAAACAAACCGGGCATATTTAAAAATTAAATTTCCCGCAGATGGCATTAGTTCCAAATTCTATTTTAATACACTGAATAGAGTCACTGCACAAACTAAATCTCTTCCTGATTTATCATATAAAGCGTATCTTGCTGCCACATCTGATAAACCAACAAAAGAAAAACTTCCTGAGCCGGATGAAAATAATTACTGGCTGGTTGGCGCTTACTGGAGTGGTGATGATCAAACACAACGGTTTCTTGATGAAGGAATTTGGCAGAACGGTTATGAAGATAAATTATTAGAAGAAGTGAAATCAATGAAATCGGGCGATAAAATTGCCATTAAAGCTTCAGCCACGCAAAAAAATAATTTACCATTTGATAATCAAGGAAAAACAATCTCAAAATTAATAATAAAGGCTCGCGGCACAATAATTACCAACAGGCAAGATGGCCAAACAGTTGAGGTAGAGTGGGATAGCGATTTCAATACTAAAGACTGGTTCTTTTATACAGGGCGCAGCACTATCTGGCGATTAAGTTTGACTGATGATTATAAATTAATTGAATACTCCAGAAAATTAGTCGACTATATCTGGAATGATAAACAGCAGGATTATGAATGGTTTTTAAAGCAATGGTATGATGAACAAACAGATGATACACAAAAGAAAATTATAAGCCGGGATTTTTATAGTATAGATGACATTATTAATTCAGGAGTGTTCCTTGAAAAAGAGGAAATCGAAAACATTATTGAAGCTATAGAAAATAAAAAAAATATAATTATTCAAGGCTCGCCGGGCGTCGGCAAAACATTTCTTGTGAGAAAACTGGCCTATGCTCTTATAGAAGAAAAGAATGATGACTATATTGAAATGGTGCAGTTTCATCAATCTTATTGTTATGAAGATTTTGTTCGCGGGTATCGACCGGCAGCTGAAGGTAGTGGCAATTTCGAGCTTAAAGACGCTGTTTTTTATACATTTTGTAAAAAAGCAGAAAACGATCCCGAAAATAAATATGTTTTTATAATTGATGAAATTAATCGGGGAAATATCAGCCAGATTTTTGGTGAATTACTTATGCTTATCGAGGCGGATAAAAGAAATAGAAAATATGCAGTGCCTCTTATGTATAGTCGCGAAAACGAGGAACGTTTTTTTATTCCGCCAAATGTTTTTATTATCGGCTTAATGAATCTGGCAGATCGCTCTCTCGCCCTAGTCGATTATGCTCTCAGAAGACGTTTTGCATTTATTTCTTTAACGCCGAAATATAAAAATGAAATTTATCATAAATGGCTTAAAGACCGTAACATGAAAGATGAATTGATTAATTTAATTGTAAATCGCATGAGTGCGTTAAATGAAGAGATTGGTAAAGATAATTTATTAGGGCCAAATTTCTGGATTGGACATAGTTATTTTTGTTCCAATAAAACAGATTTCAATCAACTGGAGCGAAGCTGGTACGAAAATGTTATTAAATCAGAAATAATTCCTTTAATACAGGAATACTGGTTTGATGACTCTGATCGCGTTAATGAACTGAGAGATAGATTGCTATCGCCATGAACAATGTCGCCATTAAAAGTCAAAATATCCAAAAGACAGACTCAGGAATACCAATAGAAAATATATGGTATATGCTGCTTTATGCTTTAAAAATTTTACATCTTAAAAAACGGTGGAAATCAGAAATAGAAAAAGCGCCTAATCTTGATACTCTACTTTCATCTATATTGGCGAAACAAATTCAGCAACGTTTACGTATCGGGCTTGGCCGCAATTATTGTAAAAGAGGGAATGAAATCTATGGCGTACGCGGCCGTATTGATTTTGATAAAAGTTTAAAATTAATGTCTTTTTCGCATGGACGTACTTTTTCACGTTATCAGGTTTACTTAACAAATATCAAAAAGAATCAGATAATTAAAAGCATACTAACCCGTATGATTCAAATTGGTGATTTTGGTAAAAACAAAAACATAGCAAAAGAAAAAAGGAATGAACTACGGTGTATAGTACAGGAAATGGGATGGATTGATACTACTGAAATTAAACCTGATGAAGTTAGACGGACACAAATAAACGAAAGAGATAAAGATTACAGTTTAATGCTGTCGCTTTGTTATCTTTTATGTCGGTGCTTAATGCCTCGTGAAGAGGAAGGAACTTATTCTCTAATGGATCTTAATCGGGATGACCTGATTTTATATAATATTTATGAAAAATTTGTTGCTGAATTTTATAATTATCATTTAACACAGTGGCATGTTAAGCCGCAATCTCATTTAAGCTGGCCATCTGAAGACAGTTTAGATTACATACCAATAATGAAACCTGATTTAATTCTACAGCATAAAGAAATAGGTCAAATTATTATAATTGATACAAAATTTACAAAAGAAAGTATTACACAAGGTCAATGGGGAAATCTAACATTTAATCGCGATCACATGTTTCAAATATATACATACCTGCGCACTCAGGAAGAAGTTTCAAAGTTATATAAAAAGGCTACCGGCATATTGCTTTATCCAACTGTAAATAAGCATCTGCCTCAAAAAACATGTATACAAGGTCATACAATTAAATGGGAAACAATAGACCTTGCACAACCATGGAATAAAATAGAAAAGGATTTGTTAGAAGTAATAAATATTGAAAAACGGATCGTACATGTATAAAGCAATAATGGACAGGGAAGCCTTCCTCCCAAGCACTTCGCACAACAACCGGCATACAAATTTTGGGCCTTTGGGGACGCCTTTGACAAATTGGACAAAACGGCGGGTGTGAATTCGAGGGAGTTATGAATCGCAACAACACAAACTCGATGATGGAATTAGTATAATTAATCAAGGATGTCCCTATATGCCCTATTAATAAGGATCAAAGGCAGACCTTTTTTTACGATTATAATGAAATATGTGAGGACTATATAATGGTATTGATAAATATAGATTCAAATTTAGAGAATTCAGATTGGACAAAACAGAGTAATGATTTACCAGAAGGCAAAGAACTTGAGGAATATTTGAAATCTATTGGTATGACTATGGATGAATTTAAAAAGCTGCCAGCATATTATTTGCCTAAACGAAGAAAAAGGGATGAATAATGAAAATATAAGAGGATCATTAATAATGTGTCCTGAACAACATCTAACGTGAGTTTACGAATTATCAAAAGTCAACTCTATAACCATTTGTTTTACAAGGGATATTGAGCTGTCAATTGTCCCCCCTAACTTGACAAATATTGTTCCATTCTAAATAAATCTAACAAAGGAATCGGTGTCGCGTCTTGACGGGCTGTTGCCCAAACCAGAAAGTGACCACAATTTAGACTCTTGCTAATTTTGGCATTCAATAATTTCAACAGGACAGAAAGGCAATCATCCCGCTATATTTAAGCAAAACCACAAGAAAGGGGTTCGGGCAACAGCCCGTTGATTAGCGCATTAGCTGACATCTGTTTAAGCAGATACATTTAACTTTGGGGACGCCCTTTAGTTTTGCAGTTTACAAATTATCATTAATATGCTAAGCGGGTATCATGCCAAGAAAATCGAGGATAGATGCGTCTGGGGCGTTTTCACCATATTATTGCTGCGAACAAGAAGCACATTAATTTTCACCGTAATGCGCAGACTTTTGATATCTGCTATAGATCAAACATTCAGCTTTGTTAACAAACAGTTGCGATATTTATATATAATTTGCAATATCCGCATACCTCAATCTTCCTCTATACTATCTCCTACCCCACAAAGCAAAAACACGTCACAGCTTTGCACTTCATGTTCCTTCAGACGGGCTCTCACTGTTCCACCCCGATGACAGCATCTATGACTTGCTTTCGGCTAATACCTTTGTTAATATATCAAAACC
>JAUWOX010000048.1 GCA_030611905.1 bacterium | reverse complement strand
AATTTATTTTATTTGTTTTTTTTGTTCATTTTTACTCTGAATATTTTTGGATAGTATCTTCAAGTAATTGTTTTGCTTTCGGGTTTTGGAATGTATCCAGTGCTCTTTTTGCTTCTCTAATATAAAAATCTCTTATATTATTTCCCTGCAGATCTTCACAGGGGTCATTAATATGTTTAATTAAAAATGATGCTAATTCCATGTCTGTTGCTTTTTCTCTTCTTTCAGGGTTTTTCATAGTTGGTATGTGTTATTTTATATAACATTTGCGTATATTTGATGTTTTGCCGACTACTTTAATTATATCATAATTGTCGGTGAAATATGGGCGGAGGTTTTTATATAAAAGCCGTAATTAGATATACGCTGTTAGCTGATGTGTTTTTTTTCTTTTGTTTTTTAATAAGAAAACTTGTTTTAAAAATTTTCAAATTTCTTTTTTATTATTTTGTTGATGTATTTATTTTTTTCTAGGTCTGCGTTTAAATCAATTCCTAGATTTATTGCTTCTATAAAATGATCTTTTATTTTTTGGCGCAGAGTTAGATTTATGTTTGAATCTATAATTTCTACCAAAGGACTTTCTTGATGGTGGCTTGGCTGCTGTGCCTGTTGCGTTTTTGGCAGCTTCTGAATGCAATTCATGATTCATAATTTCTATTTTTTTTCTTATTAACCTTTCAATATCTCTAAGATAATTTCTTTCTTCGGCTGAGCAAAATGAAAATGCTGTTCCTTCGGCTCCTGCTCGGGCTGTTCTTCCAATTCTGTGAACATAGATTTCTGGTTCGTTCGGGAGTTCAAAATTTATAACATGCGAAATATTATTAATATCTATTCCTCTTGCAGCAATATCAGTTGCTACTAGTACTTTAATTCTACCAGTTTTGAAATCATTAATTGCCTTAGTTCTTTGGTTTTGTGATTTATTTCCATGAATTGCATTAGATGAGATATTATTTCTACTAAGGAATGATGCCACTTTATTTGCTTTATGCTTGGTTCGAGTGAAGATTAAAACGCTGGTAAGATGTTTTTGTCTTAGAAGTTTGAGTAATAAATTTTTTTTTGAAGGTTGGTCAATAAAAAATACATATTGTTTTGTAAGTTCAATTGTAGTTGCTTGAGTTGCTGTTTCAACATGAACTGGATTTTTAAGTAGACTTTTGGCAAGTTGATTGATTTTTGGAGACATTGTTGCTGAGAAAAATAATGATTGTCTTTTTTGGGGCAATCTTGTAATTATTTTTCTAATATCATGAATAAAGCCCATATCAAGCATTCTGTCTGCTTCGTCTAATACAAAAAATTCTACACTATTAAGATTGAGCTTTCTTTGATTCAGCAAGTCCAATAATCTGCCTGGTGTTGCAATAACAATATCTACTCCTTGAGATAATGCTTGAACTTGTCTTTTCTGGTTCACTCCTCCAAAAATTACAGTGTGTCTAAAGTTTAGAAATTCACCATAAACAGAAAAACTTTCTCCAATTTGTGCGGCAAGTTCTCGAGTTGGAGCAAGTACTAAAGTTTTAATTACTTTTGGATGTTTTTCAGTCATTCTCTGTAGTATGGGTAATGCAAATGCTGCTGTTTTGCCAGTGCCTGTTTGTGCAATACCTATCAAATCTTTACCTAGTAATAGGCTTGGGATTGATTTTGATTGTATGGGCGTAGGCGTGGTATATCCTTGTTTAGCTAGTGCTCTCTCAAGTGGAGGTATTAAATTTAGATCTTTAAATGATATTGTATTTTTCATTATTATGGTATTTTATTTATAAATATATGCTTATTATTAATTCAATTCTTTTTTAAATTTTCTTGTGTTTTTATTCGGTATATTAGGATTTATAACGTTCAAGACTATGCGATGTTAGTCTATAGTAAGGTAGCATTAAATGATATTATTGTCAAATGTGGGTGAATGATTGAGCGTAGCGAAGGAATGACTCGCATAGTCTTTGTTAGGCGATGAATCTAATTTTAACTTTTGTATTTGTGCGCAAGGATCTTTTTTACAATAAGTTTTACATCTTTTAAATATTTTGGCTTATCAATTGCGAGGGCCTTCAAATACAAAAGTTTCTCTAAAGAAATGACTCTACAATTCTTTTTTTCAATAGAACTTTCTGATAAAAACTTATAGTCGCATTTTACTATTTGAAATCCAATTTTTTACTAAGATTTGGTAGAGTCATTTTTTTTAATTAGATTTATGGTGTATAACGTTTGTGTATATGTGATGTTTGTCGTAGCGATAGTGGAGGCAAATATGGGTGTAGCGACCAGCGGGAGCGAAACCGCTTATCCAGTATTATACGCTGTTTGGCCATTATTTATTTTCTTTCAAGTAGACTATTTAAATGTCTAGCTGTCATCCAGCCATATTTTTTAGTAAACTCAAGGAATAATTCAAGGAATGGTATTCTCTTTTTTAAAGATAGTAGATTTTTGTCTTCTGGATATTTTTCAAGTGTTTTATTTATCTGTCTAATTCGATCTCTTATATCTTGGGCACTATTTTCTTTGCTAGAGCTAAAGAGATTGTGTAATTCCGTAATAAAAAATTCAGTGGGATAAGAAGACAAATTTTCTATAACCTGAAAATCTTCAGGCTTTATTTGGCGAAGATTGATAAATTCCTGATAGTCGTCATCTTCTAAAAAAGAAGATTTTTCCCTTGGTTGATTTTTCTTAAATTCATTCATCAGTATAGGTTATTTTATAAGTAGGCAAAATGGCGTATAACGTTTGTGTGTGCCTGATGTTTCGTAGAAATTCCTTTGAAATCTAATTGCGTCAAATTTGTCGAACCAGATATACGCTGTTATCGGGTGTAAATTAAAAACCTTTTGTAAGGAGAATTTTTGATTTTTTTGCAGCGATTTTACTGTTTTTATTGTGCCAAGGGATTTTTTCTATGTCGCTAAATTTTATCCATTTGCTTTCAGTGTGTTCACGGCTCAATTTTACGTCTTGTTTGCCAACTGTCTTGCATAGAAAAAATATTGTGTATTTTGGAGGATTTTCAGTGCCCCAGCGTGCAGTATGAACAGGCGCGACAACTTTGATTTTCAGACCAGTTTCCTCAAACACTTCACGTTGTAAGCCGTGTTCGGATTGGTCATCATTATCAAGCCTGCCGCCCGGCAACATCCATGCTTCTTTGGTGAATTTTTCGTTGATAGGTAAATTTAAAATCAAAAATTCTTTTCGTGTATTTACGATGACGCCATATTCACCGATATTACATTTTAATTGTTTCATATGTTGTAGGTTTTTAATTTATTTTCGATAACGTTTGTGTGTTTTTGAAGTTTCGCAGAAATTTCTTTGAAATCTAATTGCGTCAAATTTGTCGAACTAGATATGTGCTGTTATTGGATGTAAAATTTTACGGTTGCTCGGTTATATTTTTAAAATTTTTAATAGCACGTTCATCAAAATCACAATTAATCCATTCATCATCAATGTTTGCTCCACATTTTTTATACATACCTATAGCTTGTTTGTTCCAATTTAAGACTTGCCAACGAACCTTTTTGCAATTTTCTTTTTTTGCTATTTTAAAGATATTTTTTAATAATTCAGTTCCTATCTTTCGTCCTCTAAATAATTTTTTTACATATAAATTATCCAAATAAAGTGATTTGCCAACTCCAACATAGTAGACAAAACAATATACGGCAGTTCCAATAATTCCTTTTTCTTTATCTTCTGCAACGAAACAATGAAAAAAATCTTTTTCTTTTTTCATTAACTCGACAGAGTTCGTTACTTGTACTGTGGCTTTTTCAAAAGCAGCTAATTCTTTTTCTAGAGATAGAATTGCAGGAAAATCTTTTTCAATTGCTTTTCTTATTGTGATTTTCATTGTTTTAGAACTTGGTTAGTAAAATTTTATTTTCGATAACGTTTACGTATATGAGAAGTTGGTGAAGCCAATTTGGGTGGAGTAGGGCGGAGTTGGGTAATAGTTGTTGTGAGATTTTGTGTTTGGGCATTGTTTCGGAAAGTGGTTTTTAGTAATCATTTTTTTTATGTCTTTTTTTATAGCTTTTAATCATTTTGCCAAATTTTTTGTCTTTTTTTCGTTTCTCAAAAACCGTTGATTCAAAATGTGCTTTTTCTTTTTCCATTTTCAGGTAATTTTCGTAGGAACTTTTATCTATTTCTCCTTTTTTAATGGCGTCAAGTACTGAACAGCCTATTTCGCTAGTATGGGTACAATCATTAAATTTACAATCTTGAGAAAGGCTGATGATTTTGTCAAAGGTAGCTTCTAGATCGCTTGTTGTGTCTGAAATGCCAACTTCTCTCATGCCTGGATTATCAACTAATATTCCACCTTGTTCGAGAACGATTAATTCTCTATGATTTGTGGTGTGTTTTCCTTTGTTTGTGCTCTGGCTGATTGTATCCGTTTTCATTATTGTTTCGCCAGATAAATTATTTAATAAGGTAGATTTTCCGACTCCCGAAGAACCAAGCAGGCAATAGGTCTTTCCTTTTTTAATAATCTTTTTTAATTTTTCATATCCGTCTTTAGTTTTATTGCTTATTGCAAAGATTGATGCATTTTTTATTCGTAAGTGTGCGGTGTTCATTATTTCAGAAAGCTGTTGTTTATCTATCAAGTCAGTTTTTGTTAATACAATAATCGGGGTAACTTTGGATGAATGACAAATGGTCAGGTATCTTTCAAGTCTGTTGATATTGAAGTCCCTATCAACGGATTGAACTAAAAAGGCATAATCAATATTCGTTGCAATTATTTGTATCTCTCCTAATTGATGAACTGCTTGTCTTGAGATAATTGAAAGTCTTGGAATAATTTTATTAATTATTGCAAGATTAGAATCATGAGTTGTTAATGCAACCCAGTCTCCAATTGCAGGAAAATCCTCACGACTGTTTGCCGAGAATCGCATATTGCCTGTTATTTTGGCTTCTAATTCTCCCTTTTCTGTTATTACAATATATCTTCCTTTGTGTTCTGAAATAACTCTACCAACTTCAAAATCATCGAGATTATTCTCAATCCTAAGCTTTTCTATTCTATTATTATATCCCCAATTTTCTAATTTCATTTCCTTTTGGAATTATTTTAGGCTTTTTTTATTATAGCTTTTAGCTACGTAGCTTTAGCGTAGCACGATTTGGATGGAGATGTCTGCAAGACTTCGTAATCTCATAATCCTTGTTATATTCCTCGTAGGGCTGAAATTTAGTGCAACGTCCCGAAGGGAAATTTCAGAGTTTTATTTTTGCCCCGTTAAAGAATATAAAACGAGAATTTATTTTTTGGAATATATGAGATATTCAATAAGTAAAGTGAACAAAGGAAACAAAATACTCAAAAGAATAGAAGTATCTTTTCCGATATTAGTTATTCCCAAAATGAAGAATACAATCAATCCTAAAGTGATTGCTTGTAAAATTCCAAAGATGTAAAAAATGTTTTTGTTTTGCATATTGCTGAATTAATTATTTAGATATATAAAACTTTCGGTGGGGGGTAAAAAATGAAGTTGAGTATAACGTTTAGTATATGAGAAGTTTTGAAAAAATCTTATAAAATTAATAATCATTTTCAAAATTTGGGAGAGTGCGTAGTAACGAACCTCATATACTTTGTTAGGTGATGTAATCTGTATCTATTTGTATACAACAATTGCTCTCCTTAAAACCAAATTTTTTTTAGAAGGGAGACCAATAAAATCAAACCATCTAAATAAAAAATCTCGCTTGTACATTTTCATTATTTTTCTGTTGTATGGGTCTATATATATAATTTCATCACTAGTAATGTCGATTATTACTGAATAATGTCCCTCACCTTTTAATGAAAACCAATCTACAATTACTGGGATTTTTTTATTTATTAAATCCTCGATATTTTTTATAGAAAAATTATCTTTATAGTATGCTTTAAAATCAAGACTTTTAGCGTATTTAATTAAATCTTGAAGTGAACAGCCACGCTTTGAAGTAGTATTTGTTTGCTTGGCAATGATTTTCTCAGATTTATTGACTCCATAATATGACAAAATCATTTTCAACGAAGCCGGACCACATAAGTAGCCAGTAGATTGTTTGAATGGTTTGATTTTTAACATAAATATTTATAATAGATATAAATTATTTCGCCTAACGTTTCCCGGTGAAGCGAAGTTTTGATTCTTCCTTGTTAAAATTAACTAGGAATCAAAATTTGGGTCGGAAGAAAATTTTACTCATTATTATATTAATAAAGGAAATTTTCTGGAGCCGCTTATCGCGCTGTTATATGATGTATTTCTTTTCTTTTGTTTTCTGATAAGAAAACTTGTTTTAAAAATTTTCAAATATCTTTTTCTGCCTGAGGGAGGGGAGAGGGGAATTAAGGGGTGAATTTTATTTTTCCAAAACACTTTATTTTTTCTTTACTTTGCTTAAAAGGTTTTCAAGATAAAAATTCTCTATTCCAAACATTTTTTTAATATTTCTGATTTTTTCAAAATATAAATTATTAATTTTCTTGTTATCTTTTTTTATTCCAACGATCATAAGATTTTTATGAGTATGTTCGTCAGAAATAAATTCAAATATTTGCGTTTTGTAGCCAAAAGCCTCCAGAACCAACCCTCTCATTGAATCAGTTACGATTTCAGCCATTCTCTCTTTTAGAATACCGTGTTTTACAATATCTTTTAGCTCATTTGTTACGTTTAGCTCTTTTCTGATTTGCTTATGACAGCAAGGCGATAAAATGATTATAGAGCAATTTGCACAAATTCCTTTAAAAATTGCATCATCTGTTGCTGTATCACAAGCATGCAATGCGATTAATATATCAATATTTTCTACTGAATAGTCATTTATCGTGTTCTCAATAAATTTCATATTTTTAAAGTTCGATTTTTCTGCAATTTGATTACAAAAATCGACTAAATCTTTTTTCATTTCAACTCCTGTAACTTGAGCATTCAATTTCAGATTGTTTAATAAATGGTCATAAACTGCAAAAGTTAAATAACCCTTACCACACCCCATATCAGCAACATTCACTTCTGCTAATTTAGAAATATTTGAATTTTTTATTATACCATCCAATGTTTCAATGTATTTGCATATTTGCTTATATTTTGCCCCCATGCCTTTTGTAATCTGGTTATTTTGGGTGACAACCCCAAGCTCTTTCAAATATTGATTATTTTCAATTTCTATAAAATGGTTTTTCTCTCTGTTATGATCTTTTGCAGAACAACTAGAAAAAGTGGGTTTTCCATAATCAATATTAGTTTTCATTTTTTTATTAAGACTGAGTCGAATGTTATTGTCTGTTGTAAATAATATAAAATTTTTAAATTTAGCTTCTAATAATTTTTTTATCTGAACAATGCTCTCTTCAATACCAAAATTTTTAGTTATATCTTTTGTTTTATAGTGATAAACAAATGAAAGTTGTACAGTGTTTTTTATTTTTACTGAACGTATAACGACTTCTCTTAATTCATCACTTTTATTGGCTGGTTTGTTAATTTTTAATTTATTAAAAGTACCAGCATTAAATGCGAGTTTTATATTTTCAATAAAATC
>JAUWOX010000094.1 GCA_030611905.1 bacterium | reverse complement strand
TACTGGCTCAATGATTTCAATGGAAAGTGGAAAAGCTCTAGGATTTTCTCTTGATAATTTGCAAGCGCGAGGCGAGTTATATATTAAACCAACTACTGAAGTTTATTCAGGCATGGTAATTGGCAATAGTTCCAAAGGCGAGGATTTAGATGTAAATCCAATCAAAGGCAAGCATCTGACAAATATGCGAGCCTCTGGATCTGAAGGTTCTATTCAACTCACTCCTCCTATAGAAATTACTCTAGAAAACGGTCTAGAAATTATGAAAGAAGACGAATATTTAGAAATAACTCCTGAAAGCATCCGCTTGCGCAAACAATTCCTAGATACGAATGATCGAATAAGAGCCAAGAGAAAAAAACAGAAATAATTTCTTATACAAAAAATCCCTTTGCGAGAAGGGAGTTTTTGTACTTTAGCCACTTTTGCCAATATTTGCTAAAATATGAGTATGATATATAGAGTAAAAGTCATTGCCAATACTAGCAAAGAAATTGTCGAGAAAAAAAGCGAGGATAAATTTTTGATTAGTGTTAAAGAAAAAGCTGAGCAGGGTAGTGCAAATATGCGAGTCAAAGAATTATTAGCCAAAGAGCTTGGGGTAGAGATGAAAAGAGTTTTTCTGGTCAGGGGCAAAACTAGGCCAAACAAAATATTTGAGATAAAAGAATAAAAAACAAATTTATAAAAACTAAATTACTTATTGGTGTTTAGTTTTAATCGCAGCTTCTGTGTTCGTTGGTTGTCAGGGAGAAAAGGCTGATAATTCAAACGATTCTGTCGTGACAACGTCTACGTCCGTAACAACTGTAACACCTACTCCAACTGAAAATGAATCTTCAATAGAGGTCGAAGTTGATACGGAAGAAGTCCAGCTATTTCCAGTAGGGACTTTTGAAGGTGATTACCCTAGAAACAGAAGCTAATGGCTTAGATAACAAACCGGAGACACATGTATTAGAAGGTGAATTTTAGTAGAAATTAGGGAAAACCGCTCTGGAAATTTGGGGCGGTTTTTTTACTATCTTTTTTTGATGAAGTGGCTATAATTGTCCTATGTCTAAAATTATACGATTTGCAAAATTTGTCAAAGATATCAAAAAAACACGCGATTTCCCTCGTGTGGTTAATTATGATATTACTTCTCGGTGCAATCTAAAATGCGAGCATTGCTATTGGCACAAAACAAATGAAGCTCATGAAGATTTACCAGATGAAATTTGGCTAAAGACTTTCAAAGATCACGTTAAGCGCGGAGCAAACGCCGCTTATCTAACTGGGGGAGAGCCAACGCTGAAACCCAAATTGATTGAAGCAGCAGATAAAATTTTCCCTGAGATGGCAATAGTTTCTAATGGAATTAATCAAATCTCGAAAAGTATTCAGCGTAGAATAATGATCAGTATTGATGGACCCAAAGAAATTCACAATAAAATTCGAGGTCTAGATATTTTTGACAAAGTTGTAGGGAATATAAAAAATGATAAGAGAGTAATTCTCACTCCGACTCTTTCTACTACAAATTACAAATATATAGAAGACCTAGTTAGAATTGCCAGAGAAAGCGGAGTTGATGGCATAACTTTTAGTACCTATACTTCGCACCAAGGAATAGATGATCCTTATTATTTATCGGGAGAAAAATTGGATTGGACTATCAAAGAATTGCTTAGAGTTTATCGGGAAAACAAAGATATTGTTTTTATGACTCCAAAAATTATTAAATCCTGGCGCGATAAAAATTATTATAGAAAATGCTATTTTAAAAGTTCGGGATTTGTTGCTTATGATGCTAATCTCAAAATAAAAAAGCCCTGCACTTTGGGTGCCAAGGTCAAATGCGAAACTTGTGGTTGTATAGTCCCAGTCTTCGCTTCGGCACTCAAAAAAATGGATCTTAAATCTTGGTTTTTGCTAGACAAGTTTTTCCCCTCTGAGTACAGTAAAAACTTCTAATTTGACACATAATATATCTAGTGGTATAATGTAATTGAATAACAAGCTGACCTTTTGGAAAAGGCTGCCTGCTAGGTATGTCTTTTTTGGATGGATAAAATATATATATGGAGATAATACCAAAAACGGATAAGAATAGTGTAGGTTCTCTGCTCAAAGCGGCAGCAAAATTTGGTGTGGAAATTGAAATCCTAGATGAGAAAGCTAATTTGAGACTTTTTAAGAAAAATGGGAAAGAAGTTTTAGTATTAGAACATGTTCCAGATATTATCGGTCATGTCCCTTCTGCGGTTACGCGAGACAAAGTCCTGACTAAGCGGTTACTTGAGCGTAAGAAAATTCCTGTTCCCCATGGGTTAAGCGGTAAAAACATTAAATATGCATTACAGCTTTTGGCTGAAGGGAAAATTAAATATCCTTTAGTTGTTAAGCCGGTAAAGGGCAGTATGGGCCAAGCAGTTTCAGTGGCTATAAAAGACGAATACTGGTTACAAATAGCCCTGAAGGAAGTTTTTAAATATAATCGTCGTAAATTAGGAAAACCGGAGTCATATTTAATAGAAGAATATATTCCTGGAGACGACTATCGAATTTTGGTTTTGGATGGTAAGGCCTTAACTGTTTTAATGAGAAAACCAGCTTATGTGGTAGGTGATGGTAAACATAATATTGATGAGTTGATTACAGAATATAATGATCAGCCTGGAGTTGATAAAAAACAACCCCTGTGTCCAATTACAAGGGATTATGAATTAGAGCGGATTTTGGTAGAGGCTGAGTTATCAGAAGATACAATTTTGCCTAATGGCAAAACCGTTTATTTAAGAAAAAATGCCAATATTTCTACCGGAGGACGTTCTTTTGAGTGTGCTGATAAGACTCACCCTGAATACAAAAATCTCGCGATAAGGATTGCGAAGATTTTTGAATTTAGATTTTGTGCGGTAGATTTTGTTGCCGCAGATATTAGTAAGTTTGAAAAATTCGCGATTATTGAGGTGAATAATACACCAGGCTTTGATATCCACGAAGTTCCCTATTCTGGGAAGCCGTTCCCGGTTGCAGAACATTTAATCGAAGCAATGTTTAATGATCCGTGTGCGACTCATCAATGATCCCGTATCCTGCCATTTTGAGCCAAAAAAGCTTGCAAAATTTAGTATTTGTGATAATTTTAAATTACGGAGGAAATTCCTCAATATGTTCAAAAAACCTATTAAGATCCCAAAAAGGAGGCCTGTGATGAAATACAGAGGCGCATAGGAAGGAGAAAAATGGAATTTTTTGAAAACCTAGGGGTTCTATTTGGGCAGTCCCGAAGACATTAATTTGTCATTTTGTGAGATTGTGGAAACAATTTTTTATTGAATCCAAACCAATAGAACCCCGCAACCCCCTCTAATAAAAACCCCGCTTTGACGGGATTTTTTTATGCAATTTTCTTGAAATCGCTTTATAATTGTTTCTTTGATACAATAGATTTATGCCAAAACCAAAAATAATACTTGCTTCTTCTTCACCTCGCCGCAGAGAATTGCTTAAGTAAATTGGTTTAAGTTTTATAGATGAACCAAAATATTCCCTACATTCTAAAAATATCTTCGCGAGCAAAATATCTTCGCCTGACTATTAAACCTGATGGGCAAGTTACTATCACTAAACCTCGCTGGCTTTCGCAAAGGCAAGTTGATAGATTCTGGCGAGCCAAGCAAGCTTGGGTACGAAGCAGATTAAGCAAGATTAAGTCGCGTCCTCAAGGCTTGCTTAGTAAGTACAATAGATCTCATTATCTAAAAAACAAAGACACTGCCAAGCAGTTTATTATAGAACGGCTAAGTTATTTTAATGAATTCTATAATTTTGAGTTTGAGCGCATTAGTATTCGAAATCAGAAGACTCGATGGGGGAGTTGTTCCAAGGACAAGAATCTAAATTTCAGTTACAAGCTTTTGTTTCTACCAAGAAAGCTAGCTGATTACATTGTTGTTCATGAACTTTGCCATTTGAAAGAGCTCAATCATTCAAAGGATTTTTGGCAATTGGTAGAGCGGACTATTCCCGATTACAATCAAACTAGAAAAAAATTGCGTCAGTATTAAGTGTACCCAAACAAAAAAACAACCCCGACAAGCGGGGTTGTTTTATTCTGCAAATCTATATCTATAAACTTACAATTCTACAATTTATCGCTGGGATTTGTAACAATCTCGGCAGAAAATTGGTTTGCTTCCATCTGGTTCAAATGGTAATTCGGTAATTTTAGTACCGCAACCTTTGCATTCCCAGTCACCCTTGAACATTTGTCGAGGGCCTCGGCTTCCGCCTCTCTCACCACCACTATCACCACGTTGTTTCTGGTGACAATCTCGGCAGTAAATTGGTCGGCTACCATCTGGTTCGAATGGTAGTTCGGTGATTTTTGCTCCACAATCGGAACATTCCCAATCACCTTGGAACATCTGGCGTCCGCCAGCGTTTTGATCGAACATTAAAGTTTACTTTTGTGCTTTGCTAGTTTAACTAGTACAAAGCTTTTACGAATTATGAAACTAGTGTAGCATGATTACTTATTTGTGTCAAAGAAAAAGCAGGTACATTCAACCTCGAAGTGCAACACCCGTCCTTTCATAGAATACCTGATATGGTGTT
>JAUWOX010000009.1 GCA_030611905.1 bacterium | reverse complement strand
CGGAAGGCATGCCTCCATAACGACTTATATATTTATAATTAAAAATCTCTTTCTTTTTCCAAGAGATTATGCAGGCTTTGATTAGTTGGGCAAGACTGCCAGCAATCAAAACGATGATAAGAATTTTAGGAATTTCAGTATCCATGTTATTTTTTTTAGTATGTTAATTTTAACATAAATTTATTTTTTAGGAAATGATATTATTGATTAATACAGCCAAGAGAGATACTTTTGTTGGCTTAGCAGATGAAGGAAAATTGATTAAGTCTAAAATATGGGAGGCTGGTTTTAGGCAATCTGAAGAATTATTGCCCAATATTGAAAAGTTGGTTGGTAAAAATAAAATTAGTGGCGTTGTAGTTGCAACTGGTCCGGGTTCTTATACTGGTTTGCGGGTGGGAGTGGCAACGGCAAATGCTTTGGGTTTTGGCTGGGGCGTTCCAGTGGTGGGAGTTGATAGATTTAGTATGCTTGAAGTAAGAAGTGAGGAACAGGAAGTAAGAATTTTGGAGAATATTCATGATTTGATATATGCTTTTTTAGGGGATAGGGAATGGAAAGCAGAGGATATATATTTTGTGGGGACGATTGAGGAATTGTGTGATAGAGTGAAGGTGCAGAATTATTTTGTTGGAGAAATTAGTAAGGGTGAAGAGAAAATTATTAAGAAAAAATTGGACGGGAAGGTGTTGGGCATAATAAGGAAGTCGGATTTTGATAAAGATGTTTTGGATAATTTCGTTAAGATTAGTTTTGAGCGATTAGAAAAAATAAAAGGTGGTAATATTGTTGAGCCTCTATATATAAGGCCGCCAAATATTACTAAACCAAAAAGTGCGTATTAGTTAATTTTATTTTATGGTATAATTAATAATAATTAAATATTAATAATAAATATATGCCAAGAGGAGAAGGAGCGCTAGAATCTGCTCCCCAAGACGAGAAGCCCAAAGATAAAGGGAAAGCAATAAAAGTAACTAAGATAGGTCCAGACGGAAAGAGGGAAGATGTTTATATTGAGCCATTAGAAAGTGCTCGAGAGGAAGCGTCGATGGAAGAGTCAGGGGTGATGGAATTAACTGAAGCTGATATGATTGCTTTGACTTCAGAGGAATTATCGGGGATTATGACGCCGGAAGAGGTTGATAGTTATTTATTTCATGAAGAGGCTTCAACTATTGGAGAAGCTTACCCAGGACAGAAGGTTGCGCCAGTTGCCTTAGAAGATGCGCCAACTATAAAGGAGACGTCTGGTGGTCGAGAAGCATGGCAATTAGAAGCTTTGCATGAAGATATACCGACTGAAAAAGAGGGACGGACGTTTGGTCCGCCGCCATTGCCATCATTTATAGAAGATGAATGGGAGGATATGGCCGATCAAGTTTTGGAAGAAGTCGATCGATTACCTGCTCCGGAGTTTTCGACTGAAGTAGAAAAGCATTTTGATTGGAATCCGCCCAGTTTGGATCAATTGGTTAATAAAGAATTGCCAGCGCCGTTACCATTGGAGCTGGAGCCTTATGATGACTGGGAACCGCCAGTATTAGAAAAATTGGCAGAGGAAGTTTCTGAAAAACTTGATATTCCTATTGAGAAAAACACAACGTCATTATCGGAAAAAGTGAAGAAGGGTTTCAGGGGTTTTATGGGTGGTTTGCGTAAACGTTTTACTCGATTTGGAGAGAACTTAAATAGTATTGCTGGTAAGTCTAAAGAAAGCTTGACTCCCGTAGTTAGAGAAGCTGGTAGAAAAGTTAGTGAGGTTGTTCAGCGAGGGTATGGACTAGGAGAGGCATGTTTGGCTGACACTAGGAAAGCTTATAAATTAGCAAATTTGGAAAAGAAGTCATGGTGGCAGAGAAGAAAAGAAAATAAGTTAAAGATAAAATATGAAAAAGAATTGGCTGGGTTAGAAGGAAGAATAACGAAGCGAGAGAGAAGATTTTTTGGCAGAAAGAGTGAAAGTTTGGGCAGAATGATAGAACTAAGAAATATTTTAAGAGCGGCTTTGGATAAAAAATAATATAAAAAAATGGAAAAAAGTGAATTAATTGATTTAATTAAAAAATCTGATTTAGGTGATGAGGTTAAGAATGGTTTGACAGAATTAGTTGAAAAAGAAGGAGCGACGGAATCTGTGGTAAAGCAGGTTTTAACAATGGTTAATCGGCAAGTTAAGAGTTTGGAAAAAGACGTCAAGAGGAGTAGAAAGCGACTTGATGGACTGAAAGAAGGGATTGATTTGGACAAGATAATGATGAACTTAATTTATTTGAAAATGCTGCAGAGAATGAGTAATGCTTATGCTAAGTATAAGAAAGGAATGGGTCAATTAGAAAATGAGTTAGATAGTGTTTTTGACGAGGCTGTTAATCAAGCTGAAGAGGTGAAAAAGGAAGAGATAAAGAAGTCAATTTAATAAAATAAATATTAGAATAAAAGTTGTGGATAACTTTTGATAGTTTTGAGTATTTGCCTTAAATAAGGTAAAATTTTGCTTTAGTTAAATAAAGTATTGACTTTATTTTTATTATGGCTATAATGAATTGTATGATCTTCATAGCCAGGATTTTATCTTGCGTGTGTAGTATTTATAAAAAGAGTTAAACAAGCCAAATAATCCGTTTTTGGCTATTTTTTTATGATGTCAGAGAATCAATGAGTTTAGATATTTTTTATTAATTTTTATATTTAATAATTTTATGCCTCAAATTCAAGGAAGAAAGTTTTTTACAAAGCAACATGATGTTATTGAGCTGCCCGATCTGATTAGGGCGCAAACTGAATCTTTTGATTGGTTTTTTTCCGAAGGATTAAAGGAGTTATTTGATGAAATTTCTCCAATTGTAGATTTTACTGAAAAAAATTTGGAATTAAGCATTGTGGACTATGCTGTTGATGAGCCTAAGATAGATGAGATAATGGCAAAGTCTAGAAATGCAACCTATGAGGCTTCAGTAAGATGTAAAATTAAGTTGCTTAATAAACAAACTAGTAAAGTAAAAGAACAAGAAGTTTATTTGGGTGAATTTCCCATGATGACTGAGCGAGGCACTTTTATTATTAATGGTGTCGAAAGGGTAGTTGTTACGCAATTAATTAGATCACCGGGTGTATTTTTTACAGCTACTATTAATAAGAATGAAAAGCTTTTTGGAGCTAAGATCATTCCTAATCGAGGGGCTTGGATTGAAGTAGAAACTGATCAGAGGGGTGTGATTTACGCTAAAATTGATCGAAAGAGAAAGGTTCCAGTCACTTCTTTGTTAAGGGCCTTTGGTTATAGTAGTGATGAAGATATTCTTAAATTGTTTAAGGATGTTGATACTTTGCCAGATAAGAAATATATTAAAAACACATTAGAAAAGGACATTGCTAAAAATCAAGCAGAGGGCTTTACTGAAGTTTATAAGAGAATTAGGCCGGGAGATTTGGCTACTTCAGATAATGCTAAATCTTTGATTGAAGCGATGTTTTTTAATTTTGAACGATATGATTTTGGAAAGGTCGGTCGTTTTAAAATGAACAAGAGATTGAATGGCAATGTTCCGATTAAAAAAGAAACTAGAACTTTACGGCCAGAAGATTTAGTTGGTGTTTTGAAGGAATTAATTCGTTTGAATATTACTCAGGGAGAACCTGATGACATTGATCATTTAGGCAATAGAAGAGTGAGGGCGATTGGAGAATTAGTTCAAAATAAAATGAGAATTGGTTTGATGCGAATGGAGAGAATTGTTAAGGATAGAATGAGTACTATGGATATTGATGTTATTAGTCCTGCTCAGTTGATCAATGCTCGTCCAGTTATTTCTTCGATCAGAGAATTTTTTATGTCTTCTCAGCTTTCTCAATTTATGGATCAGACCAATCCTTTATCTGAATTAGAGCATAAGAGAAGGCTTTCAGCTATGGGTCCAGGAGGATTATCGCGAGAAAGAGCTGGTTTTGATGTTCGCGATGTTCACAGGACTCATTATGGTAGAATTTGTCCGATTGCTACTCCAGAGGGTCCAAATATTGGCTTGGTGGGGCATTTAGCAACTTATTCTAGAATAAATGAATATGGTTTCATTGAGACTCCTTATCGAAAAGTTTTGAGAGAAATCTCTATTAAAAATGCAGATAAGGCTGTTGGAGAGATTTCTTATAAAAGTGGAATTAAAAATGAAAAAGATAAAATGATTGTTGAGGCAGGAAAGGTTATTACTGAGGCCGATGTTAAGAAAATAAAGGAAGCTGGGTTAAAATCAATTCTGGTAAGATCTAGGGTAACAGATGAAATTATTTATTTAGATGCTATCGAGGAGGAAAAATGCGTTACTGCTCCAGCGACTACGTCAATAGATGAGAAGGGTTATTTTGTTCATAAACGAGCCGACGTAAGAGTAGAGGGTGATCCTTCTGTTGAAGCAACCGGAAGAATTGAATATGTTGATGTTTCTCCAAAACAAATTGTTTCGATAACTACTGCTCTAATTCCATTTTTGGAGCATGATGATGCTAATCGTGCTTTGATGGGTTCTAATATGCAGCGCCAAGCTGTTCCTTGCATAAATCCGGAAGCTCCGATTGTAGGGACTGGGGCGGAATATAGGGCGGCAAAGGATTCTGGTTCGGTAGTAGTTTGTAAAAAAGATGGTGAGATTATAGAGGTTTCGGCAAAGAGGATAAAAATTTTGGAAAAGGATAAAGACATTAGAGAATATGGATTATTAAATTTTGTAAGATCTAATACTTCTACTTGTATTGATCAACGGCCGATTGTAAATATCGGCGATAAAGTTAAAAAAGGAGATGTCTTGGCTGATGGATCAGCAACTGATAATGGGGAATTGGCCTTAGGCAAAAATGTTTTAATGGCTTTTATGTCTTGGGAGGGTGGTAATTTTGAAGATGCTATTCTAATTTCTGATCGTTTGGTTAGAGAAGATGCTTATAGTTCTATTCACATTGAAGATTTTTCTATTGATGTTCGAGATACTAAATTAGGTCCAGAAGTAGTAACTCGTGATATTCCAAATGTTAGTGAAGAAAAATTAAATGACTTGGATGAAGAGGGCGTTGTCAGAGTTGGTGCTCAGGTAGCTTCTGGTGATATTTTGGTAGGTAAAATTACACCAAAAGGGGAGACTGAATTAACAGCTGAGGAAAGATTATTGCGAGCTATTTTTGGTGAGAAAGCCAGAGACGTAAAAGATACTTCGCTTTATTTGCAACATGGTGAACACGGTAAGGTTGTTGATGTTAAAATATTTTCTAGAGAAAAAGGAGATAAATTGCCTACTGGAGTAAGTAAGACAATTCAAGCTTCAGTGGCGCAATTAAGAAAAATACAGGTGGGTGATAAGTTGGCTGGGCGGCATGGAAATAAGGGAGTAATTTCACGGATTGTTTCTCAGGAGGATATGCCTTATCTTCCTGACGGGAGATCAATTGATGTGCTTCTTAATCCGTTAGGAGTTCCGTCTCGTATGAATCAAGGGCAGGTGCTTGAAACTCATTTGGGTTGGGCAGCGAAGCACTTGGGATATAACGTTGCAACTCCTGTTTTGGATGGAGTGAGTGAAAAAACAATTAGAGAGGAATTGACAAGGGCTGGTTTGTCGGAAGATGGTAAAGTTCAATTGCATGATGGTCGAACAGGTGAATTGTTTAATGAGAGGACAACAGTGGGTATAATGTATATTATGAAGCTTTATCATTTGGTCGAGGATAAGATACATCAAAGGTCAATAGGTCCTTACTCTTTGGTTACTCAACAGCCTCTAGGAGGAAAAGCACAGTTTGGAGGACAGAGATTTGGTGAAATGGAGGTCTGGGCAGTTGAGGCTTATGGAGCAGCTCATGTTTTACAAGAGCTTTTGACTATAAAATCTGATGATGTAGTTGGTCGTTCTAAAACCTATGAGGCAATTATAAAAGGTGAAACGATTAGACAGCCAAATATTCCTGAATCTTTTAGTGTTTTAGTTAAGGAATTGAAGAGCTTAGCTTTAAATGTTGAATTATTGGATGTGGATGGAAATGTTATTTCTACCGAATCGAAAGGTGAGCGGACTGATGAAAATAATTAATTTATTTATTTAATAATAATTCATGTCTAATATAGCAACGGGTTTTAATGCCATACGGTTAAAATTAGCTTCGCCAGAAGAGATTTTAAGTTGGTCTCATGGAGAAGTAAAAAAACCGGAGACTATCAATTACAGAACTCAGCGTCCTGAGAAAGATGGTTTATTTTCAGAAAGAATTTTTGGTCCAACCAAGGACTGGGAGTGTTATTGTGGAAAATATAAGAGAATAAGATATAAGGGAATTGTTTGCGATAAGTGTGGTGTGGAAGTTACCAGATCAATTGTTAGACGAGATCGAATGGCTCATATTGAATTAGCAGCGCCGGTTTCGCATATTTGGTTTTTGAGAGGCGTGCCTTCTAAGGTGGGTCTACTTTTGGATTTATCAGCCAAGAATTTAGAGAAAGTTGTTTATTTTGCTAGTTATTTAATTACGGAAGTAGATAAGTCAGCAAAAAGGGGAGCGTTGAAAGAACTAGAAAGCGAGTTTAAATCTAAAAAAGGCGAGATAAGCGCTAAATATAAAAAATTAGCTTCTGAACTAAAGCAGTTGGTAGTTAAAGCCAAGGGAGAGGCCAATGTAGGAAAGAGATTAACTGAGCTTTACAAGGAGAAAGACAAGGAATTAAAAAAATTAAATAAGTTATTTTCTCAAGAGAAGAAAGAATTAGAAGAGATCGAAAAATTGAGTGTTATATCGGAGTTGAAATATAGAGAGTTGTCTTTAAAATATGGTCATGTATTTAAGGCTGGAATAGGCGCTGAAGCAGTAAAGAAAGTGTTGTCAGAAATTGATTTGAAAAAATTATGTGTTGCTTTGGAAAAAAAATTGATAGACGCTCCTTCACAGTTGCGGAAGAAGATTAAAAGGCAGATAAAGCTGGTTAGATGTCTGATCAAGGTTGGCATTAGACCAGAGAATACAATTTTAACTGTTTTGCCGATTATTCCTCCCGATCTTCGTCCAATGGTACAGCTAGATGGAGGGCGGTATGCAGCTTCTGATTTGAATGATCTTTATAGGAGGGTTATAAATAGAAATAATCGTTTGAAGAGATTAATCGAATTGAATGCTCCAGAGGTTATTTGTAGAAATGAGAAAAGAATGCTTCAGGAGGCGGTAGACGCTTTGCTGGATAATTCTTCTAGATCTGGAAAGGTTACAGCTGCTTCGACTGGACAAAAAAGATTATTAAAATCTTTAGCTGATATGTTAAAAGGTAAGCAGGGGAGGTTTAGACAGAATTTACTTGGCAAGCGAGTTGATTATTCGGGTCGTTCGGTCATTGTTATTGGTGCTAATTTAGGCTTGGACGAATGTGGTATTCCACAGACAATGGCTCTTGAGTTGTTCAAGCCATTTGTAATTAATAGATTGATTAAAAATGAGTATGCGCATAATGTTAGATCGGCAGGTAAATTAATCGAGGATGGTCGTCCTGAAGTATGGGATGAGCTGGAGGAAATAATTAAAGATAAGTATGTTTTATTGAATCGAGCTCCGACTTTGCATCGATTAGGTATTCAGGCTTTTAAGCCGGTTTTGATTGAAGGTAAGGCAATTCAAATACATCCAATGGTTTGTAGTGCATTTAATGCTGATTTTGATGGTGATCAAATGGCAGTTCATGTTCCTTTGACTGATGCTGCTCAGAAAGAAGCAAGGGAGATAATGGCTTCGACTCGTAATCTTTTGAAACCAGCAACTGGAGTGCCAATTACCACTCCATCTCAAGATATTGTTTTGGGTTGTTATTATATTTCTAATATAAGGGACGGATTAAAGGGTGATAATAAGGCTTTTTCTGATATGGAAGAGGCAGTTTTAGCATATGAGAATAATTTAATAGATGTAAAGTCTAGAGTAAGGGTCCGTATTGATAAGGAATTGGTAGAAACTTGTGTTGGGAGAATTATTATTAATAATATTTTGCCAAAAGATTTTGGTTTTAGAAATGAAATTTTTGATAAGAAAATACTACGTGAGTTAATTGGAGAATGTTTGGAAAAACATGGTCAAGAAAGAACAGTAGAATTGATTGATAATATGAAGAGTATCGGTTTTGAGTATTTGGGTCGATCAGGTCTTTCTTGGGGCATGAATGATTTGGCCCTTCCAAAAGAGAAAAAGAAGTTAATCGAGGAAGCAACTAGTAAAGTTGAAGGAATTCGGCAACAATACAGATCTGGTCTTTTGACCGATCATGAAAGATACGTAAAAATTATTGAAATATGGGCAAATGTTAAGGATAGAATTACTGATGTTACCGTTAAAGCTATTGATAAACATAGTCCAGTTTATGCTATGGTGGAATCTGGAGCGAGGGGTTCTTGGCAGCAAATTGTTCAGATGATGGGAATGAGGGGTTTAATGGCGGCTCCTTCTGGAAAAACTATTGAGCTTCCAGTTAAGAATAGTTTCAAAGAAGGTTTGGGAGTTTTGGAATATTTTATTTCAACTCATGGCGCGAGAAAGGGTTTGACTGATACGGCTTTGCGTACGGCTAATGCTGGTTATTTAACAAGGCGATTAATTGACGTATCTCAAGATATGATTATTCAAGAAGAAGATTGCGATGATGAAAAGGGTATTGTTGTTACTAAGAAAGAGGGCGAAGAAATGAACGAAACTATTGCTGATCGAATTCTGGGAAGAAGTTTGGCTGAAAATATTAAAGATAAAGACGGTAAGATTATTATGAAAAAGGGTGATTTGATTGACAAGGAGAAGTTGGCTATTATAGATAAATTAGATCCTGACGAAATAAGAATATTTTCTGTTTTAACTTGTAGGCTGGAAAGAGGAATTTGCAAGAAGTGTTATGGGTGGGATTTGGGTTCAAACAGGATTGCTAGACCTGGACAGGCAGTAGGTATTATTGCGGCTCAATCTATTGGTGAACCAGGTACTCAATTAACTATGAGAACTTTTCATACTGGTGGTGTGGCTAGTGAGGGTGATATTACTCAAGGTTTGCCCCGAGTGGAAGAATTGCTTGAGGCTCGAGGGATTAAGAAACCGGCTATATTTGCTGAGATAGATGGCATTGCAAGTATTGAGGAAGATAAAGATAAAAAAGTGTTGAGAATTATAGCGCAGAACGTTGAGAATGATGTTTATAAAGTTAGTAAAGGTGATAAGGTAAAGGTTAAAGATGATCAAAAAGTAAAAAAGAGAGCAATTTTATTAACATCAGCTAGTGGAGAAAAGGTAAAGGCTAAAGCGGGTGGTTTTGTTAAGGTAAAGGGAAATAAGATTGAAGTTGTTCGGGAGGGAAATGTTGAAAAGGAATATATTTTGTCTTCCAGTGTTGTTTTGTGGGTAAAAAATAAGGATTTAGTTGCTAGAGGTCAGCAGTTAACAGAAGGTTCTTTAGATTTACAGCATTTATTTAAAGTTTGTGGGCAGCAGGCTGTGCAAAAGTATATTTTGAAAGAAGTGCAGTATATTTATTCAAGTCAGGGACAAGATGTTGATGATAAGCATGTTGAATTAATTATTAAGCAAATGCTTAATTGGATAAGAGTCAAAAAATCAGGCAATAGTGATTTTATACCTGGTGATGTAATGAATAGAATTAAATTTTTGAGAACGTGTGAACAATTGAAAAAAGAAGGGAAAGAGTTACCAGAAGGTGATGATCTTTTATTGGGGATTACTAAAGCGTCCTTGTCAACTGATAGTTTTTTGTCAGCAGCTTCGTTCCAAGAGACTGCTAGAGTTTTGATTAATGCGTCTATTACGGGGCAGATTGATGATTTGAAAGGATTGAAGGAAAGTGTGATAATTGGCAAGTTAATTCCAGCGGGAACTGGATTTGCTGCGAGCAAGAAAAATTAAAAAACTGAAAATATAAAGAATTACTAAAGGCGAGATTTTAATCTCGTCTTTGTAGTTGGAGCTCCGTTGTAATATTGGGAAGGTTAGGAGGAATGGATTATTGACTACTATATTGTTGTAAAGATAGTTATTTTGTAGTATTATTAAATAAAGAGGTGAACTAATTGTTCAGTAGTTTTGAGTTATATTTATTAATAAAACAAATAAATTAAAATAAGATGGCAAAAAGAGGAAGGCCTCGAAAAATAAAATCTGCTAAGGAGCTTATGCAGCCAAAAAGAAAACCCGGAAGGCCGCCTAAGAAAAAGAAAGGTGCGAATATTTCGAGTGGGTGGATGTTTGATGTTGATATGAAGCCAGAGACTGTGAGGGGAATAATGTTGGTAGTCTTTTTTGCCTTTGGTGTTTTGAGTCTCTTGGCTTTGATTGGAATGGCGGGACAATTAGGTGTATTTTTGACGGTGGGATTAAAAAGATTTTTGGGAAGACCAGCTTATATTTTCCCTTTTATTTTGATTGGTTTGTCTTTTGGGATATGGAAGTCTGAGAGATCTTCTGATGAAGAAGGGTTTAAATTGAGCAAATTTAACATTGTTGGAACAATAATGTTTTTAGTGGGTCTATGTGGACTTTTTCACATAAAATATTCTGGCGGTATGGCCTTAAGTATTATTTCTGAAGGAGCTGGTGGTGGTTATCTAGGCTACGCATTTTCTTATCCATTGCAATTATTTATGGGTTTTTGGGCGACTTCTTTGGTTTTATTAGCTGTTTTTGTAATAGGAATGATTTTGTCATTTAATATTTCAGTAAAAGATATTTTGGGAATATTTAATAAAATTAAATTATTAATTTTGAAGGCGTTAAATAAACAACCGGTTGAAGGCGATTTGAAGATAAAGGGAATGGGAGAGAGAGTGTCAGGTATGGTATTAGACCGCAACAAAATGACTGGAGAGCAAGAAGCAGATTTACAAAATAAGGATCTGGAAGATGGTAAGAGGGCTTTACTGACAAAAAAATGGGGCAGTTGGAAGCCTTATTCTTTAGATTTATTAAATAATCAGAGCACAACTCCAATAGCCGGCAATATTAAAGGTAATGCAAGAGTCATACAACAAACTTTAAAGAGCTTTGGCATTGAGGTAAAAATGCATGAAGTTAATGTGGGACCGACAGTAACACAATATACTTTTAAGCCGACGGAGGGTGTTAAATTAAGTCAGATTATTACTTTAAATAATGACTTGGCATTAGCTTTGGCCGCTCATCCAATTAGAATTGAGGCACCGATTCCTGGAAAGTCGTTGGTGGGAATTGAAGTGCCGAATCAGAAGGTGGCAATAGTGCGTTTACGAGAAGGATTAGAAAGCAAGGAATTTATTAATCGTAAATCAAATTTGAGTATAGTTTTGGGTAGAAATGTGGCTGGCAATCCAATAGCTTGTGCTTTAGATGAAATGCCTCATCTTTTAATTTCTGGGGCAACTGGTTCAGGTAAATCAATATGTTTGAATTCAATAGTATTGAGTCTTTTATATCAAAATTCGCCGGATGATTTGAGATTGATATTAGTAGATCCCAAGAAGGTTGAAATGACTAATTATAATGACATTCCTCATTTGTTAACTCCGGTGGTGACTGAAGTTGATAAGACTATAAATGCTCTTCGTTGGGCGGTGGCAGAAATGGAGAGGAGATTTACTTTATTTTCTGAAAGTAAGAGAAGAGATATAATTTCATATAATTTAAAAGCGGGGAAAGATAGATTGCCATATATAGTTGTAATTATTGATGAGATGGCTGATTTAATGGCTGTTGCTTCAAAAGAAGTAGAGGCGGCAATTGTTAGATTGGCACAGATGGCAAGGGCGACAGGTATTCATTTGATTTTGGCTACACAGCGTCCTTCGGTTAATGTTATAACTGGTTTGATTAAAGCGAATATTACTGACAGGATTGCTTTTGCAGTTGCTTCCCAAATTGATTCAAGGACAATTATAGATATAGCAGGCGCTGAAAGATTATTGGGTAATGGAGATATGCTGTATATCTCTTCTGAATTTGGTAAGCCCGTAAGAATTCAGGGTGCTTTTGTAACAGAAAAGGACATTGGATCAGTTTGTAAATATTTAAGAGAAAAGGGCAAGCCGGAATATGATGAATCTATTTTGGAAAAACAGCAGAAATTGACGGCTAATGGATTTACAACTAATGGCAGTGATGTTGATGATGAATTATATGATGAAGCCAAAGAGACTGTTATTGTTTCTGGTAAGGCCTCTGCTTCTTTATTGCAGCGGCGACTGAGAATAGGCTATGCTCGAGCGGCTCGTTTGTTGGATTTTTTAGAGGAAAAAGGTGTAGTGGGGCCTGCTGATGGGGCTAAGCCAAGGGATATTTTAGTTAGTTCAGAGGTGGTGTTGCCAAATAAGGAGGAATTGGCAAGTAAGCAGATTAATAATAATCAGTTATGAAGAAGATAAGTGGAGGATTCACTACTCATCGTTTGAAGACGGCTGAAACTTTGGGGGAAAGATTGCGGACGGCAAGAGAAGAGGCAAATTTGACATTAAAGGAAGTTTCTCAAAGCATTAGAGTAAGAGAGATTTATTTGAAGTTGTTGGAGGAAGGAAAATATAATGAATTGCCTCCAGATGTATATATTAAAGGTTTTCTGAAAAGTTATTGTAATTATATTGGAATTGATTATAACTTGACTTTAGGGATTTATCGGAGAGAAAGAGGAATACAGGAAAATATAGATAAATCGAAACAAAAAAAGCCCTTGACTCCAATGGGTTCTTCTTTCCCTGTAGTCATTACGCCAAGGTTAATTAAGATTGGGGGGGCGATTATTGTTTTGCTGGCATTGGTTTTATATATTTGGTTTCAGTTGAGTGGATTGTCTCGTCCGCCAAGTTTGACCATTCTGGATCCAGCTGATGATAGAACTGTTAATGATGATGTGATTGTGTTGGTAGGTGAAACTGATCCGGAGACTGAAATAACAATTAATGATCAGCCAATACAGGTTGATAATAGTGGGCAGTTCAAAGAGACAATAATTTTACAGGAGGGTTTAAATGTATTAAAAATTATAGCAAATAATAGATTTGGTAAAGTATCTGAAATTAAAAGGAATGTAATGGTTGAATTATCAGGTGATTTGGAAAGGCAGAAAGAAAGTGAGAAGTTGGCTCTTGGGGGCAAGAAAGAAAAGAAAGAGGGGGGCGCAGAAGATGAAAAAAACAAAAAGAAGAAAGATGACTTGAATTTGGTTATTACGGTGCAAGAAAAAACATCTTGGATTCAAGTGAAATCTGATGATAGATTGATTTATTCTGGGATGATGTTGCCGGACGCGTCGCAGACTTTTAAGGCAAAAGATAAATTTAATGTTTCTTCTGGAAATCCTGATAAAACTAAAATTATTTTAAATGGAAAGGATTTGGGAATATTAGGGAGTGGAGAAGAGATGGTGAGGGATAAAGAGATAAAACCTTAAAATTTCAAATATCAAATTCCAAATTACAAAGTTTTTGGTTATTGGGATTTGTATTTTTTTAAAAATAATTCGTAAATATTATGACAAAAGAGAACAAGAAAGATGTAATGGAGGGAAAGATGAAGGCGGTGGAGGCGGCGATTGATCAAATTAAGGATCGTTTCGGCGAGGGATCAATTATGAAATTAGGTGAAGTAAAAACTATGGAAGTTGATGCGGTGTCGACTGGTTCAATTTCTTTAGACATTGCTTTGGGAGTAGGGGGTGTTCCTCGAGGAAGGATCATTGAAATTTTTGGTCCGGAAGCTTCGGGAAAAACAACTTTGGCCCAGCATATTGTGGCTAGTGTTCAGAAAAAAGGTGGATTGGCTGCTTTTGTTGATGCAGAACATGCTTTGGACCCTGATTATTGCAAGGTGATTGGTGTTAATATTAATGATTTATTAATTTCACAGCCGGAAACAGGAGAGCAAGCTTTAGAAATTGTAGAGACTTTGATTAGGTCTAATGCAGTTGATGTGATTGTGATTGATTCAGTAGCGGCTTTGACACCGCGGGCGGAAATTGAAGGCGATATGGGTGATTCTCATATGGGTTTGCATGCGCGATTAATGTCGCAGGCCTTGAGAAAATTGACAGCAGCTATTTCTAAGTCTAAAACAACAGTTGTATTTTTAAATCAGATCAGAATGAAAATCGGGGTGGTGTTTGGCAATCCGGAAGTAACAACTGGGGGCAAGGCTTTGAAATTTTATTCTTCTGTTAGGATTGAATTAAGAAGGTCGGCCCAAATTAAGAGAGATGATAAGATTATTGGCAACAGAGTGAAGGTTAAAGTGGTCAAAAATAAAGTGGCTCCGCCATTTCAAAATACAGAATTTGATATTATGTATAATGAAGGGATTTCGCGGAGTGGTGATTTACTGGATACTGGTGTGGCTTATAAAGTTTTGGGTAAATCTGGATCTTGGTACACTATGGATAAAGCTCAATTGGGTCAGGGAAGAGAAACTTCCAAGCAATTTTTGCGGGAGAATAATAAAATAGCCAATGCAATTGAGAAGAAGATTTGGGAAGCGGTGAAGGCAGAACAGCAGATGTAATTCGAATTATGATTCGCCTTTGTTTGTGAGCTCTGGCGGACAAGTTTGAATTTTACTTCATTTATATTAAATAAAAATCAGCCGAGTGGCTGGTTTTTATATTTTAGATTTTTAAATTTTTATCGTCTAGTTGCCGATTCTAAAATAAATAACATCCCCGTCTTGGACAATACATTCTTTGCCTTCTATGCGCATAAGGCCTTTTTCCTTGGCTTTTAATTCGCCGTTTGATTTAATATAATCTTGATAAGAAATTATTTCGGCGCGGATGAAATTTTTGTAAAAATCAGAATGTATTTTTCCAGCGGCTTGTTGGGCGTTAGCGCCTTTTTTTATTGTCCAGGCGTGGGTTTCTTTGGGGCCGGAAGTAAAAAAAGTAATTAAGTCCAAAAGTTGATAAGAAGTTTGAATAAATTTATTTAAACCCGTTTCTTTTAAATTATATTCCTGTAAGTATTCTTGAACTTCTTGAGATGGTAATTGGGCTAGTTCTGATTCCAGTTTAGCACAAATAGGAACGCAGGGATTTTTAGGGCAGTTAATTTTTTTCCCGATTTGGTCTTCATTAATATTTAAAACATAGAGAATTGGTTTATTAGTTAAAAGTTGAAGGTCTTTAATAGAGTTTTTTTCTTTTTGGGTTAAATCAACTGTTTTAGCTAGCTGGTTTTTTTCTAAGGCTTGTTCTATTTTTTCTAAAACACTGGCGCGGAGGATCTGTTCTTTGTCGCCGGATTTGGAATTTTTTTGGGCTTGTTTGCATTGTTTGGAAATGATTTCCAGATCAGCCAAAATCAATTCTAATTCTACTATTTCAATGTCATCTTGAGGATCAATTTTTCCGTGGACATGAGTGATGTTTTTGTTTTCAAATTCTCGGACAACATGGACAATAGCATCCACTTCTTTAATATTGGATAAGAATTTATTGCCTAGCCCTTCTCCCTTATGGGCGCCTTTGACCAGTCCGGCAATGTCAACAAATTCAATTATTGTTGGAACGATTTTGTCGGGGTGGTCAATCTTGGTTAGTTGTTGAAGTCTTTGGTCGGGTACGCTAACACAGCCGATGTTGGGATCGATAGTGCAAAAGGGATAGTTTGAGGCATCAACTTGTTTTTTGGTTAAGGCAGTGAATAAAGTTGATTTGCCGACATTGGGTAATCCAATTATGCCTACTTTCATAGTGCTTAGTTGTAAGTTGTAAGATTTATGATTTAAGGTTATTATAGTTTGGATTGGGGGGTTTGGCAAGGGGTTTGTAAATTATTTTGCTTTAAATAAGCCAAACAGGTATTTTTAGGCTTGGATAGGGGGAAATTGGGTAAAATCAACGGCTATTATCGTCCATAGTAGCCGTTAAATTGTAATTATAGAGAATAAAAAAAACGACTTAAAGTCGTTTGAGAGCGATGATGATGAGTGGAGGAGAGAGTCGGGAGACTCTTTTTTTAATTAAAGATCGATGGGAGTCCATAGAATGTTCAAAGTTATGGATCCAATAGGGCGCTGATTTTATTGTTTTTAACATGTGCCAGGCTATGAAGTCGCAGAGCCATTCAGTGTCTTGGGGGGATAGTTTGTCTTGATCAATGTTTTCATGGAGCCAGGCATGGAAGAGTTCATGGGTGAGGATGGCTAGGCAGTATTGTTGGGGCAGGCCAAAGAGAATAATGATTTCATGGCTGATGGCTTTTTTTGCTTGGTCTCTTATTTCAAATTGTGTTCTGCATTGGCCAGTGGTGGTTTTATCAAGGACGCCGTTTTGTTCTTTGAGTTTGATTAAGCTATTGATGTCAACAGCTTTGAAGGAGAGGGGTTGTTTGATTCTTATATTCCAGTGGGCTAGTGTTTTTAAAATTAGCTGGATTAGTTGTTGGCTGATTTCAAAGACAGCGGACGAATAGCATTGTCGGCATGTTATTCGATAATCAGGTAGTTGTAATAGTGTTGCTTGATTTAATTGTCTATTGCAGGAAAAACAGTGAAGATTGGGTTGGTGGCATGTCTGGCAGACATTTCCCCAAAAGGTTTGAAAATA